>NZ_JNGB01000001.1:0-301161 GCF_001029355.1 Robinsoniella sp. RHS | reverse complement strand
ACGAAACCTCTTACTATGCATACCCAGCGTAAAGAATTATCAGAGACAGTTCGCTATATATGATAAAGGAGGAACCTAAAATGAGTAAAGCATTAGTAGTATATTTTTCAGTGAGCGGCATAACCGCAAGATTAGCAGAAAGACTAGCATCAGCGATTGGCGCGGATTTGCATGAAATTCAGCCCGCACAAAAAATACACAGCTGAGGATTTGGATTGGACAAATAAAAAAAAGCCGCAGCAGCGTGGAAATGAATGATAAATCATTCCGTCCGGCTATAGCCGATAAAGTAGAGAATATGGATCAGTATGATATGATTTATCTGGGTTTCCCCATCTGGTGGTATGTGGCTCCGACTATTATCAATACATTTTTAGAAGCTTATAATCTGGAAGGGAAAAAAATTATACCCTTTGCAACATCCGGCAGCAGTGGAATGGGAAGGACAAATGTGGAACTGGAAGATTCCTGTAAAGGTGCTGACCTTATGGATGGCAAACGTTTTCATGCAGATGCAGGTATAGATGAACTGAAAGCCTGGGCAGAACAATTTTAAGTAGATTCTATATATAACACATTTGGCAATGGAATAGAGAATATCTGAAAATAATATGGTAGCATAAAATAATGGGGCAGTCGGAAAAAGGTTGCGGGATCACAGAAATATATGATTTATCGTAAAACGACTTCCAAAAAAGCAAAATGGGAAAGAGTTGCCACTGTTAAATCAAATGTCAGAACATATGTGGACCGGAAGGCAAAAAAAGGAAAGAAATATTATTATGCAGTCAGGTCTTACCGCAAATCGGCTGGTTTATCCTGTTATAGCAGTTATGGAAGCAGTAAACGGGTAACTACCAGAAAATAGCGGGGTAATTAATGTAATGAGATAGAGAGTATTGCCGGGGGATTTAGGTTCCGGGCAATACTCTCTTTTTATAGGATTCAGTTATATTTAAACTTCTCGGCAAAAATCATCATAGAATCAGCAACAAAACGACATAATTCAGAATACTCACTAAAGGAAGATTCAGAGCCAAGCCAGTAACGATCCCGTTTGCCATTATTCAGCTCTATGCATAAAAAGTATTGTGTTGGATAAATGGAGTTGCTTTTTTTTTCTTGGTGATGTCATCTTTACTTCCGTGATTTCATTTAAACGATAGTGGTTGTGATCTATAACAATAAATGTACCCATGTATGTAATGTTTCTCGGACAAGTTTTCCCTCTTTTATGCAGAAGATACAAACGAATAGGTTCTACCAGAAGCAATAGGATTGAAAAAAAGGTAATAACGAATCCTATAAGCGGCATGAAGCTTACATCATTTTCCATTAAGAAAATGAGAAGTATTCCGAGAAACGATAAAATTAATTCAATGATTGCTATTTTCAATATGGAGCGTTTTTCATTGTTTAAAATATCTTCCGGCAATAAATGAAAAGAATCAGGATCTCTTTGCGCTTCATAAACCATTTCAGATTTTTCCAGAGGGGAAATTGTTTCACTTAGCTGTAATCTCAATTGTTCAAAAAAAGCCTCTATATTGGAAGCGTTGAAATCGTATAGTCTTAGCATCTTTTCTTCTTTTTTCTCATTATAGTAAACAAGATATCTTCGGCGAATGGTATATTGCAGCCAATTGTATCCTATCTGTGTTCTTTTCGTATGAAACCGTATGATATCAACTTTTGGTATTTCCATGAGGTAACCAAAACGCTTAATTAAAATTACATCATCTAGCATGGTAATGCTGGTTTTTCTATAGAACGCGATGATAATAGCTATTACAAAACCCGTTACCAGACTAAAGGGCCATTCCAGGAGAATTTGGAGGAAAAAGAAAGAAATAAATCCGACTGATAAAAATCTTAAAGCATACCAGCTAAAATATAAAATGAAACCTAATATAATTGTAAAAAACAAAATGGTTTCCAACGTCATTATCCAACTGCTCTTTATTTCCATTTTCTTCATTTCCATAGAGTAGTTTTCCTCTCCTGATTCATATAGTATCTTACTTTATGATGTCAATTGTAAATTTGCCTCAAGGATGCTTCACGCTAAATATCATTCAATTATACAGTTTATGAATGTTTTATACAATACCTCAACGTTTTTATTAATTAACGAAGGGGTATCCAAACGAAGGGCATATTCTATCTGGGGCTGTTATTAATGAAGTCTAACAGATTTCCTGCTATATATTTTTCCAATGTATTGAATGTATACTTTGATGTAATGAAAAGTAAATGATATAAAGAACTTAAAAACCTATCTGAAATAAATCCACTAACATTAATAAATTACAATACAAAGATAGAGAAAACCAAATTACAATATAATAGACCTCCTTATGACATACCATGGACAGGCTGTGACACATCACATAACGCTAAAAATGCGATGCACATCCAGTCTATAATAATAGGATGGAGTTTCCATGTGAATTCATAATATATCACACAAACACAGTATAAAATCCCGTATATTTTTAAAATTCCAATAGCTATAATAATGATAATAAACGCATAAAAATTTGCGAAAAAGAGGGAGGAATTGGTGTGAAACGACAGATTTTAACAACGGTTATGAGCTTTACACTACTTGTCCTGGCATTACCGTGTATGAACGTGCATGCTGAGGAAGGGCAATTGGGAGAAAACATTGCATTAAAAGCGGTGGCTTCTGCCGAACATGAAAACACATCGGCTGCAAATGTGAATAACGGCAGTCTGGCGACGAATGATCCTTTTACTTCATGGAATACCTGGAAGTCCGATGGCCTGCTGAATTATCCCACTCCGGTGACGTTAACCTGGGACAAAACTTACGAGATATCCGGGATGCGTGTCATGTGGTGGGCGGACAATGCCAATAAGGCAGGGTCAGATTCTGTTACATTTCCAAAGAGCTGCGAGGTGTATTATCTGGACAACAGCGACAACTGGGTTTTGATTGATAATATGACAGATGAAAATCAAAATTTAGTATCCGAAGTGGGCGTGGTGTATGATGCCAGCGACGGAAATGGTTTAAACGGCAAAAATAAATACTGGAATTGTGTAACGTTTGCAGAAACGGTTCAGACAAAGGGAGTACGCCTGGTGGTGGACCGCAACGGAACAAACCGCAATGGTATCGGGATAAGTGAATGGGAGGTATTTGGCGAAAAAGTATTATCTAAGATTGGCGAGGGTGTGAATATTGCACCAAATGCAAAAGCATCAGCAGATCGTGAAAATACGCCAGCTTCAAATGTGAACAACGGTGCATTGGCTACGGGGAATGCGCAGACCTCATGGAATACCTGGAATAACAGTGGTTCATATCCCACACCGGTTACGCTGACCTGGGAGGAGCCCTATGAAATATCCAGTATGCAAGTGATGTGGTGGGCAGATAATGCAACGCAAAATGCAAGTGGGAATGTTACGTTTCCAAAATCCTGCAAAGCTTATTACTATGATAACACACTGGACGACTGGGTGGAAATTACGGACATGCAGGACGAAAATGATGTGGATACGTCTTCTGTGGGGGTTCGGTATGATGGCAATAACGGCGGAATAAATGGTGCAAACAGTTACTGGAACGTCGTACTCCTGAAGACACCGGTCAGAACAACGCAGATGCGGCTGTACATAGACCGCAGCGGAACGGGAAGCAATGGAGTTGGAATCAGTGAATGGGAGGTGTATGGCGAACCAATTAAGGACAAACTTTTTGCTGCTAAAATTACCGGAAAAGAGCGGATCGGTCTTGGCGAAACTGCTGACTACCAGGGATTTTGCATACCCTCAGAATTGCCTGATGTTACGTATGAATGGTCTGTTCCCGAGGCGTACAGCGAAATTCTGGAAATAACGGGTAATGATACAGATGCCAGTAAGATTACGGTAACGGCAAAAGCGGCTGGAGCTGGTGCCTTAAAATTAAAATGCACTTATGGAACTACGCAGCGGGAAGTATCCTTTCCGGTATCGGTGGAATCCATACAGAGTATTGATGATTACATCACGGCAACGGCAGCCGGAAGGGAGCCGATTCTTCCCAAAATGGTAGTTGTAAATGGAATCAGCTTCGACGATCCCACCCCGTCTCTGAAAAGTGTTAATAAGACACAGAATGGCGGAACAGAAGCGTTCGACTTTGGAGAGGAATTCAATTCCAAACTGATGCCCGTTGAATGGGAAGCAGTAGACCCTAAGCTGTATGCAGCGGATCAGGCAGGAAAGACATTTACCGTAAATGGAATAGTCAATTACGGAGGTGAGCAATGGGATGCCAAAGCACAGATCACGGTAAAGGAACCCGTTGTAGCACCGGATGCCAATAGTGCGGTAACTTTTGAAAATGTAAAACTGAATGATGAGTTCTGGCAGCCAAAGCAGAAAGTGAATGCGTTGAATTCTCTAAATGCAGGAATCAACAGGATAGCCATGGAAGCAGGCGGAGAACCAAATTTTGATAATGCAATCAAAAAATTGAACGGGGAATCCTATGAACCTTTTAATGGATTTGTTTTCCAGGATACGGATATCTATAAATCCATCGAAGCAATTTCATATACGCTCTCAGTTATTCAGGATGACAAGGATCCGGAAATTGCAGCACAAAGAGCAAAATTAGAGGATAAATTAGCTGACTGGATCAGTAAGATTGAGCAGGTTCAATATGCAGACGGTTATATTAATACACACTTTACTTTAAGGAGCACTACATTTGCAGGAGGAAGTTCTCCCGGCACTCATCGCTTCCGGGATTTTAGCAATCATGAGATGTATATAGCAGGACATTTATTTGAATCAGTCGTAGCGTATACCCGGTACCGGGAAGGAATCGGAGATCCTGATTACAGCCTTTATGTAGTGGGCAAGAGATTTGCAGATGAAATTGTACGCCTTTTCGGACCGGACGTGCAGCGCCACGAAGTTCCGGGGCATGAGGAAATAGAACTTGCCTTGATAAAACTGGCGAAGCTTGCAGAAGAGTACGAAGGAGAGGGTGCAGGCCAGAAATATATAGATACAGCCAAACTGCTGATTGACCGGAGAGGGGGAGATCAATCCTTAAGGGAAAGCAATTACAAAGGCGGTGACTATTCCCAGGATAAAACGCCCTTTACTCAGGAGAAAAACGGAGTGGGACATGCCGTTCGTGCCACATATCTCTATGCGGGAGCAACGGATGTAGCAACTTTACTGCCGGATGGAGATGCTGACAAAGAGGCCTATCTGGATACGCTGGACACTATTTGGGATTCCGTACAAAATAGAAAAACCTATATAACCGGCGGTATTGGGGTAAGATCTCATGGAGAAGACTTTGGCGGAGATTATGAGCTTCCCAATGATGATTCCTATTGTGAGACTTGTGCATCGATTGCAGTGGCTAACTGGAACCAGCGAATGAATCTGGTGCATCAGAATGCAAAATATGCGGATGTAGTGGAAAAGGCACTTTATAACGGTATACTGGTAGGAACGAATCTGGAAGGAAATCTCTTCTATTATGATTCACGCCTTGAGGTATCTAATGGAAATGCCCGTTCAGAATGGTTTGCATGCGCCTGCTGTCCTCCGAACCTAATGAGGACAATTGCTTCCCTGAGCGGTTATATGTATTCTGTCCATCAAAATGATGTCTATGTAAATATGTACATCGGAAGCGATGCAAAAGTAAATGTAGACGGCACAAAAGTGGCATTAAAGCAGGAGACAAAATACCCATGGGAGGGGAAAACAGCCATCACCGTTACACCGGAGTCAGAAAAGGAATTCACTGTTAATATAAGGATTCCGGGCTGGATACAGGACCAGAAAAACAAAAATACGGATATCTCAGTAAATGGAGAGAATATTTCAGCAAAAGCTGTCAATGGATATGTTGCCATTAAGCGGAAATGGACGCCAGGTGATGTAATTACAGTGGATATGCCAATGGAAATAAGATTGACAGAAGCGAATCCAAATGTCAAAACAAATAGCGGGAGAGTGGCAATAGAAAGAGGGCCTCTTGTATACAGCATAGAAAAAGCCGGGAATACCAGTTTAAATCCTGAAGTCCAAAATCTGAATCCATTGAACTATGTGATTCCCAGATCCACAGAATTTACAGCGCAATATAACCCGGAGCTGCTTAAGGGCGTCGTAGAAATCACCGGAGATGTATATTACGAAGCAGGCGGTAAATTAGTTCCGGCAAAACTACAGGCAATTCCTTTTTATGCATGGAATAACCGGGGCGATGACGGTATTTACGGACAGAATAATGCGACTAAAATGCTTATATGGACAAAAGCAAATGGATTTGCGGTATCAGTCCAGGCTGATAAGAATACCATCAATATCGGTGATACAGCTGCTTTGACTGGAATAGTAACCGCTCCGGCGGATGTATCTGACAATGCCTATCAATGGTCTGTCACAGAAGGTAGAAGTGTGGAAATAACAGATGGGGAAGGCAGCGCCAGGGCTACCGTAAAGGGAATAATGGCCGGGGAATCAGAGCTTACGCTGACAGTATCTAACAGCTATGGAACACAAAGCGCCACATATAGTTTGAAGGTAAATGCTCCCACGGATCCGGAAGAACCAACAGACCCGGAAGAGCCGACAGATCCGGAAGAGCCGACAGATCCGGAAGAGCCGACAGAGCCGACAGACCCAACAGACCCAACAGACCCAGAAGATCCCACTGACCCTACAGAACCTGTTGATCCTGCAGTCAGAACGGTAGAGGATTTTATTAATAAAATCGGAGATAAAATTACCATCCAAAGTGACCAGGCGATCATAAAGGCAGAGCAGGAATATGCAGCGTTAAATGCAGTCCAGAAGGCAAAGGTAACGAACTACAGTAAATTAAAACAGGCCCGTCAAACCTGTAATAATCTTAAAGCTGCTGATGCAGTTGTGATTAAAATTAATGCGGTTGGGACGGTTACTTATAGCCAGGCATCCAAAAATAAGATCGACGAGGCACAGGCTATGTATCAAAAGCTGTCCCCGGATCAGAAAAAACTGGTTACAAATTACAGCCTTCTAACCCAGGCACAGTCCAGATACAATGAACTGGAAAGGCAATATAAGGAAAAGGAAAAACAAGAAAATACCATTATCACAGGAAAGACTTATACAACAGGTACCTACCATTATAAAGTGACCAGCCTAAAGAACAAGACCGTAACCCTAACCGGAGTGACGAAGAAGACCCTCACTTCCATTAAAGTCGGCAAAACAGTTAAAATAAAAGGTAAAACTTTTAAGATAACTGCAATTGGAAAATCTGCATTTAAAGGCTGTACGAAAGCGAAAAAAGCAACGGTTGGAAAATACGTAAAAACAATTGGTGACAACGCATTTTATCAGTGCAAAAAACTAAAATCCGTTCATATAGAAAGCACAGAACTGACAAAGATCGGTAAAAAAGCATTCTATAAGAACAGCAGTTTAAAGAGTATTACCATAAAAAGTAAAAAGCTGAAATCAGCCGGATCCCAGGCATTCACCGGTATCCACAAAAATGCAAAGATGAAAGTGCCTTCGTCATGCCTGAAAAAATATGAGACAAAAATCCTGAAAAATAAGGGACAGAAGAAAACAGTCAAAATTGTAAAATAAATTAAAAAGGATATTTCTGGTTCTAAGCACAACCGGAAATATCCTTTTTCCAACAGTAACGAAATATCTTGAATCCGGTTAAAACGGGCTGCTGCGATATCTTCCCGGTGAGATTCCTACTTTTTCACTAAAAGCGGAAGTGAATCCCATCTCACTTTGGTAGCCAACAGCGTTTGATATTTCTCCGATAGTTTTATCTGTTGTTTGCAACAGATGTTTGGCAGTATCCATGCGCAGTTTTTGCAGGTACTCATATGGTGAATATCCGGTATTGTTTTTAAAGACCCGTATAAAATGATATTTGCTCATGTGAACCGAGTCAGCAATATCAATGAGGTTGATTTTGCTGCTGAGATTATATTTCATATATTCAATAGCAACCGTGGAGACTCTGGTTGATTTTGAGGCAGTGCTGTTATTTTCGGCAGAAAGTGAAGAAATCAGGGTCTTATAGATTG
Source organism: Robinsoniella sp. RHS (assembly GCF_001029355.1). Taxonomy (NCBI): domain Bacteria; kingdom Bacillati; phylum Bacillota; class Clostridia; order Lachnospirales; family Lachnospiraceae; genus Robinsoniella; species Robinsoniella sp. RHS. Next base: position 293,077 of record NZ_JNGB01000001.1, on the reverse strand, counting down.
CAGAGGACAGATCTGTTTTGCTCAGCATTTGTCCTGTTTTGAAGGAAGAAAGTATAAAACGAATATTAGTTTTAATATCATTACAGGTATAGTCATGGATGATAATACCGTTTTTACTGCGATAGTGTTCATAAATATTATTGCAGATAGTTCCTTTTATATGAAGCCAGCTAAAATACAGGCTGCCTGCAGCGCCGTAGCGGTGGGGGGTTTTTAAATCCATGAAAACAACATCCCCCTTTAAAGCGGTATAGTGGGATCCTTCATAATCGATATCCATGGCACCCTGATCAATATAAGCAATAAAAATGCAGTCATAAAACAGACGGTCTATCACATAACCGTCTATACAATGGTACTGGCCGCACATAACCAGATGATTGAAGACATCGGTATCCCTGCATTCTTCTGATGCAATAAAAAACTCGGATCCGGGAGATACTCCGGCTTCATTTCCAAGCACATAACTCTTACGTTCAATATTCATATCGGACCTCTCTAAAAACAGCAATTTTGATATAATAGAACAGCAACTATTTCGATTGTTAAGCAGGATTCTTTCAACTATACTCATTATATCAGATTGTACAATCTATAGTAAGAACTTAATTGAAATGGAGTGATTGTTTATGGAACATATGAATATCAGAGTGAATTTTAATATGGCTGATTACAGCAATTTGAATTTTCCAAAAAAGGATCAGGAAATCTTACGAGAACTGGCTAAGAGAATGGCAGAGTCAGCGGCTAAGCCGGTTATGTCAGAAAGGCGTAAACTGTGGACTGCGCACAATATGCTGCAATGTACCCGCCCTCTGATTCTGTGTGATCCTGAAAATGGCTGGAATGAAATTATACCGGATGAAGAGATAGAGTGCGAAAACAGTATAGCCAGATACTGGGAGTTACATATCAGAAAACAGATTTATTGGGGCGAACATATGAATGATGATTATGTCGTGGAACCCGTATTTACACTTCCGTATGTTCACAAAGTAAAATCCTGGGGTTTAAAGGGAAAAGAATCTAAATTTACAAAAGGCATAAAAATGGAGCAGGGGAAATCCTATCATATTTATGCGATTATGAAAGACTATGGTGAGCTTGCCCAGGTGGAGAAGGAAGAGTTTCTCTTGAACCGCAATGCAACAAAAGAGTTGTTTGAAACTGCCTGCGATTTATTTGAGGGCAGTTTGAAAACACAGCTAAATACGGCATGGTTTTGGTCATTTGGCCTTACGGATGAAGCAGCTTTCTTAAGAGGCATGGAGCAGCTGATGTATGATTTTTATGATGAACCAGAAAATATACACAAAATGATGGCAATGCTTCGGGATGGAGTTATGGCAAAACTTGATTTCCTTGAGGAAAATGATCTTTTTTCAATGAATAATGACAATTCCTATGTAGGTTCCGGGGGAATTGGCTTTACTACGGAACTTCCGGCATCTGATTATACCGGCAGGGTTCGCACCAGAGATATGTGGGGGCTGGCTGAGAGTCAGATCACAGTTGGGGTATCAGCGGAAATGTTTAAAGAATTTGTGTTTCCCTACCAGAAACCAATCATGGAGCGTTTTGGTTTGACGTGCTACGGCTGCTGCGAACCAATGGACCAGAGGTTTGATATAGTAAAAGAGGTAAGTAATCTTCGCAGAGTCTCAGTATCACCCTGGGCGGATAAAAGAATAATGGCATCTAAACTGAAGCAGGACTATATCTATTCCCTGAAGCCATCGCCGACTGATCTGGCATCATCTGAACTGGATCAGGAAAAGGTCCGGCGTGAACTTAGAGAGACACTGCGTATATGCCGGGATAATTGTGTGGAAATTATTATGAAAGATAATCATACATTGGGCAAGAATCCAAAGAATCTGACAGACTGGGTGAGAATTGCCAGGGAGGAAATCTGAGCTGCCTTTTACAAAAATGACAAGCGCCAGAGTGTCTTTTAGACACGATCTGGCGCTTGTCGTTAATTATATGGAGTTAGAAAAGTATACAGCTTATGATTTGTATTTTTTAAAAGTAACCGTTGCCGCCTGCCCTTTGTTTTTAAATTTTGATTTATAGGAAGACCATTTTTTAGCAGGTACCTGAATGGTGGCTGTTTTATGAATATTCTTTAAAGCATCTTTTTCCACTGTTTTTATCGATGAAGATTTTACTAATATCTTTTTCAGCTTTGAACAGCCACTGAGGCTTTGTTTTCCAATAGAAGTGATATTTGAACCAATTGTTATGGAAGTTAGCTTATTATTTTTTTGAAAAGCCTTGTCAGAAATTCCGGTTACTTTAAAAGTAAATGAATTTACTTTAATAGAAGAAGGAATCGTTAATTTGGTAAATGTATTCTTTTTTGGTTTCACAACAGCAGCAGTTCTGGATTTGGAAGTGGCGCTCGTAATTTTATATACGAAATTTCCAATGGTAACTTTAGTTCCCTTTTTCGGGATCTGTGGGACACTCTTTAATCCACGGATTGCTGTTTCGGCGGATTCTGTAGTGATCGTAACCAGAGTCTGCAATTCTGCCTTGGGACTAATGCTCAATAATTCCTGTGCTGCTTTTATAGATTTGTCAACAACCGCTAAGGTTTCTGTAGTGTATTTATTTCTATCCAGCTTTGCGGCTTTGTTAATAACAGCGGTTAATGCCGATACATCAGCTTTTTTCTCAGGCTGTACAATATTTTCCTTTAAATTGTTTACTGCTGATGCCAAAGCCTGCAAGGTGTTATTGACGGTATTCTGCTCATCAATATCAGGATTTAATTTCACAATACGTTCAGCTTCAGCCAATGCTTTATCCAATACGGATAAGGAACCTGCCTGGTATTTTGTCCGGTCAATTTTCTTAGCCAGATTAATGCCGGTTATGAGTACAGTCAGATCAGCAGGTTTTTTTACCAATGATTTCATGGCATTTTGTATGGATGCCACTGCAAGATCCACCGTTTCCTGGGTGATGTCTCCCGGAAGTGAAACGATGATTTTATAAGCATTTGCCGTCGCACTGTCTAAACTGTTTAAAGAAGCAGCAGTGTAGTTATCCCGCACGATTTCCTGGGCATTGTCTATAGCCTGGAGTAAGAGGTACGTGTTGAGCGGCTCTTCAGGTGTTGTTTTTACTATCTCAAAATTCATATACCCGTTTGCGTTTATTTCTAAAATATATTCTCCTGTCTCTTCATTCCAGGTTTCTTTAGGGGCATCATACTGATTTTTAAGCCCTGTCAGATTCTGAATCTCAGGTTTAGACTGGAGGCCTTTAAATGTTATGGAAGCTTTTTTAAATTCATTATCACGGGTTTTATCTTTTGGGATATAGTTTTCCATCAGATAATCCTGGAAGAGCAGGTTATAGTCTCCATCCCAGCGTTGTGTGTAGTTTTCCCAGATATCACTTTTATCTACGAAATAGTTATTGAAATTGACAGTAACTTTTTCGCTAGTTTCTAAGAAATTAATGTAGGTATAAGGATCAAATGACACATGAATGCCATTGCTGAATTCTGTATTTTTCAGATCCGCAGTCTGCACAAGAGATGACACCGGATATCCGGTCCAGCGGTTATTGTAAGTAAACCAGTAGTTGTCAATGTTTTGAACATAAGCGTTACCAGTTGCGTTTTCCTCGTAAAACTGGTTGAAATATTCCTGCACAGCTTTTTGTGTTGCGGTATCTTTTCCGGTTTTTACTTCATCTAGCGTATTTTTCTTGAACTTTTCTATCACGGAATCTTTGTTCAGCAGCTGTATCCCATTATCGGTAAATATTTTTTTATCTTCATCCGTTGCAAGGGCAGGAATAGATGGAATGATTACATATCTTCCGGTAAGCTGCATCATCAGCATTTCATTTTCATCTGATCTGTCTCCTTTATGATTTAAATTCCCATCGCCGTATAGAGCCTTTATCAGATTTACACCAGCTTCCGCTGTTTTATTGAGCGTACCTTTTCCAGAATCAAATGCAACTTTGGTTCTGCTCATAACTTCTTCACGTGTCTGGCTGTGGTTTGCTATCATATAGTCCATTGCCTGTACAATGGCGTTATCAAAAGCAGGAGTGGTATAAGCCGGTTCATTTTCACTTCTTGCTATGGCTGTACTGTAAAAGGGATGCTCAAATGAAAATACAGTAGCACCCGAATTGGCTTCAGACAGCATACGGATTGGATAATTTAATTCCGGGAATGAAAATGGGTGACGGCATTCTTCTCCACCGCCCAGACGTTCTACGCGGTTTTCGCGGAAAGGATCATTATAGTAGTAGAGATCCCACCATTGCCAGGAATCAATTAAGGATCCCCAGTTTCCGGCATATCCGCTCAGCCAGGTACCCATGGCAACGCTCTGATAGGAATTATATCCTGCCATGCTCCATTGGCTGGTATACTTTGGCATAATGATGAAGTTGTCTCTGTATTTTTTAGCAGCTTCCATGAGGACGGTATTTTTTAAAGTGCTTTCCATGTATTCATCATAATTGTTGGTATCTGCAAAGATAACGTATCCGCCGTATTCCGCAGACAATTCCAGTTTAGATGCAATTTCCTCACTTCGGTATCCGCCATGGTTCTGCCATACGGATGCATGGTTTTCTGAGTATACCACGCCAAGCATATTTGGATATTGTTCATACATTTCAGCCAGCCAATCATTGTCAAAAGGATGGTCGGTGTAAGAGTTGGATATCATCAGGAAAAAGGGAATTTGATCAGCTGTCGTCTTTTCCATTTCCATCTTATACCATCTTCTGGTGTCTTCGTCATCATTAATATTGCCGCCTGCATGTATGAGAATTGCCTGATACTGCTTGGTTTCCGGCGTCATAGCTGCATCCAGGCTGTCCCAGAATGTCTGAATGTCAAGTCCGCCCTGAAGAGAATCCGGTTCTTGTCCAAGATTTTCAGGATTGGACTGGCGGTACAAATGGTGATAAAACAAAGGATGTTCACTATCGATAACTCTTCTAAGCGTTCCTACCTGTGTTGATCTAACCTCCAGCCAGAAGGATTGCTCTAAGCCATTTATGGATGCAGTGATCTGGGTTTTGCCGTTGGAAAGGGCTGTTATGAGGCCTTTTTTATTTATTTCGGCAACAGAAGGAACACTACTTGCAAAGGAAAGTCCACTTGCATACACTTGACTGTCTCCTTTTTTTAAGGATACATCTAACTGTAGTGTTTCACCTGTTTTCATTTTGCCGGAAGAATTATTAATTATAAGGCTGTCAGCTGTTACAGGTGTCTGGTCAGTAGTGTAAGCCAGTGCATCTAATTCTATAAAATTTATATTGTGAGATGAATTAGGTGGCCCCTGACTTTCTATCACAAAAGTATGTTCTCCATAAGGGATACCAATTAACGTATAGATTGTACGCTGATACATAGGGCTGTTATTGGAGTCAGGCATAGCCATTAGTTCACCGTCCAGGTATACCTTTGCTTTTGTGAAATTTGTATCTGTTTGTCCAATCCATTGAATCCCGGTACCTGTAAACTGATAACTTGCGGTAGCGCCAACGGCGTCGGACTGATGAGCGCTGCCCTGGCTGTGTCCCTGTTCGGAATATTGATTCCAGGTGCCTTCATATGTAATGGAACCGGAATCATTTTCAACCAATGTCCAGCCCTCCAGAGCTTTTGCAGTTGTTTCAGAATAGATGCTGTCAATGGAAACCTCGGTTTCAACTACTGTATTCTGTTCTGTGATGCTGTCTGCTTCAGACGGGGGGAGTTCTATCCCCGGAGTTTCTGCGGTTAGCGGTTCTGTTTCCACCTGCTCCATATTATTCTGTTCTGCAAACTCCGATTCTGACGCAAAAGTATTCAGTGGAAAGTTCAGCGAAAGCGTGCTGGTTATGAAGATACCCGCCAGTACAGCTGAAGTTATGCGTTTCATTCTCTTTTTCATACATTCTTCTCCTTTTTTATGTGCCTCTATATTATATAATAGATGAAGCAGGAGAAAAATGACATTCGAATTTTTGTCTAAATATTACACATTTTTTACTGGATTCTAAATGGATTTATGAGGTACGGAAAAAAATAATACATATGGTAGAATTCGGAGCTTCGGTCTTCCGAGACGAGGAGAAAAAGGCAGGAGAAGAGGCTCATGCCAAGAAGTGTGTCAAAGAATATATGAAGAAACGAGTGAAATATATTACTAAAGAGGAGGTAATAAAAAAATTTTTCGAATAACAGGAAATTGTATCGATGAGATGCTTCCGGTAGCTGATGTTACCGTTGAATATGTTGCAGAAGCCTGAAAAGCCGGCCTATAAGAAATTGACCTGGACGTCAGCCAACACGAAAGTGGCAAAAGTGGACAGCAAAGGTAAAGTCAAGGCAGTGGGCCGCGGCAGGACCGTGATTACAGCGAAGGCTTGTGATGGAAGCGGAAAGAAAGTAAAGTGTAATGTAACGGTAAGTTAGAGCGTGTTTTGAATTTTTTTGACAGCACTTGCCGAGCGGGTTTCTCGTCCGGTAAGGGCTGAACTTTTTTCAGTTGTGTTCACTCTAGAACGATTGATGACGGATATTGCGAAAAAAATTACTTGCATATTATATAGACTATATTATAATAGGAAAAGAACAACGAAAGCGGAGTGACCATGAAATGAACTATACAGAAGCAGTGGAATACGTATTGAGTGTTCCAAAATTTACGAAAAAAAATAAGCTGGAAAACACGATTGAATTAATGGAGCGTCTTGGCAGACCGGAACGTGGCATGAAGATCATACATGTGGCTGGTACAAACGGAAAAGGATCTGTTTGTGCTTTCCTTTCCTCTATATTGGACAAGGCTGATAAAAGGGTAGGTCTGTTTACATCCCCTCATCTGGTCAAAATAAATGAGCGGTTTCAGATCAATAATGTCCCCATATCGGACGAAGCCTTTTTAGGTGCATACCGGCAGGTGTGGGCAGCCATAGAGGAAATGCAGGAGGACGGCTTCTTCCATCCTACTTATTTTGAAATATTATTTGCCGTTGCCATGGTGGCTTTCAAGGAGGCTGACGTGGAGTATGTGGTATTGGAAACGGGACTTGGCGGCCGCCTGGATGCTACGAATATCGTAGAGAAACCACTGGCTGTTATCATAACATCCATCAGTCTGGACCATACGGAAATACTGGGCGATACCATTGCAAAGATTGCATTCGAAAAGGCTGGAATCATCAAAGAAGGTGTTCCTGTCATCTATGACGGAAGGAATACAAATGTGGCTGAAGTCATTGAAAAAAGAGCAAAAGAACTGCATGCACAGACGTATCCGCTCTATGAAGAAATGTATGAAATTTTAGTAAATACGGATAAAAGCATTGATTTTTCCCTGAATTGTAGTTATTATAAAAATGTCAGGGTTACAGTTCCTTACATTGCTCCATATCAGGTAGTGAACAGTTCACTGGCGATGCTGGCGATTAAAGTGATTGACCTTAAGCAGGAAATTCAGCTTCAGACGATTGTTGACGGTATTGCTTATACAACCTGGGCAGGCAGAATGGAGACGGTTATGCCGGGAGTAATTCTGGATGGCGCACATAATGCGGCAGGAGTGGACGAGTTTGTTAAGACACTGGGACGAGTGGATAGCAGACGAAAAGTGGTATTGCTGTTCTCGGCAGTGGTGGAGAAGAACTACGAATCCATGATAGAGTCCATTTGTAAATCAGCGAAATTGGATGAAGTAATTGTTACCGAAATCCAGGGAGACAGAATTGTGCCTGCAGAGCAGCTGGCAGATATTTTCCAGCGATATACACAGGCAGCAGTCACAGAAATTCCTGATATTAAGGAAGCATTCGCAAAAGCACTGGATAAGAGGCAGGATGGATTATTATTCTGCGTAGGTTCTTTATATCTGGTCGGCGAGATTAAAGGAATAATTGAGGAGAATTACAAATGATTGATTATGAAGAAGAATTGAAGAAATTTCATCCGAGCCTGGATGTAAATGAAGCAGAAGACGCCATTTACAACAGAGACTTTACCGATATTACCGATATCCTGAAGGAATTGATACAGGAAGAAAAGAAAAAGAGAAAATAAGGGGAATCATATGAGATGTATTTATTGCGGCACCCCCTTATCTGCCATAGATTATTGTACCGGATGTGGGGCGGATATCAGCTTACAGAAAAGAACCATAAGAATTTCTAACCTTCTCTATAATGAAGGATTGGAAAAGGCAACGGTTCGTGATTTATCTGGAGCGATTGCTTGCCTGAAAAGAAGTTTGAAATTTAATAAAGAAAATATTGATGCCAGAAATCTACTGGGACTTGTTTACTATGAAATGGGCGAGGTTGTTTCGGCACTGAGTGAATGGGTAATCAGTAAAAATCTGCAGGTGCCGGAAAATGCTGCGGACGGCTACATAACCAAACTGCAGGCGAATAAAAATAAACTGGATACGATAAACCATACCATCCGCAAATACAATCAGGCACTGCAGTATTGCAGGCAGGATAATGAAGATATGGCGGTCATTCAGCTGAAAAAAGTTTTGACACAGAATCCAAAGCTGATCAAAGGTTACCATCTTCTGGCGCTGCTTTATCTGAAGCAGCAGGAGTATGAACGTGCCAGGAAGCTTTTGCGAAAAGCGATCCGGATTGATGCCACGAACACTACCACACTGCGGTATCTGCATGAGATAGAAGATGCGACCGGCATAGGGACAAGCCTGGATGTAAAAAGGCGGAAGCGCTATGCAAAAGATGCCATGGAGAAGAAATTCACAGGTCCCATGACGTATTTAAGCGGAAATGATACCATCATACAGCCTACACCGTTTCGTGACAGTTCCACGATTGCAACATTTATCAACATTTTTCTGGGACTCCTTCTGGGAGGCGCAATCGTATGGTTTTTGGCGGTACCGGCGATTAAGCAGAGCGTTAATCAAACGGCCACAAAGCAAGTTACAGAGGCAAATACAAAGCTGGCATCTGAAAATGCAAAGAATGTGAAGCTTCAGGAAGAAATTGATGGTTATCAGGCAAAAGTGGACTCTGCAAATAAGACCATGGACGAAGCGAAGGCGAAAGCTACGGGGTATGAAGATCTTTTGAAATCTGCAAATCTGCTGATTAAAGGAGATCAGACAGGTGCGGCTACTGCACTTAGCAATGTGGACGCAAAAAGCCTGGATGGTTCTGCAAAAGAGCTGTATGAGCAGATTATGGCAGGGGTTAAGGATGCGTTATATGCAGAGCAATACAGTAAAGGATCTACAGCATATGCTGCAGGTGATTATAAAACAGCCATTGAGCAGTTGACGCTTGCAAGCCAGACGGATCCTGAATCATGGAATGCGATGTATTATCTGGCATTTGCCTATTATAACACCCAGGATACAACCAATGCAGATAAGATATTTAAACAGTTAATAGAAAAATTCCCGGCAGAAGCAGCTGCTAATAATATTAATGGATTTATATCTAATAAAGGAAATAATAATTCAACCGACGGAAATACTGCAGGAACTACCGGAAATGCCGCAGGCGGAACCACTGGTGATACCACCGGAAATGCTGCAGGCGGAACAAATGGAAATGCTGCAGGCGGCAACGCAGAAGGTGCCAATGGCAATGCCGCAGGCGGAGATGCAAACGCACCGGGCGGTAACGCAGACGGTGTAAACGGAAATGGAACTGCAGGTGGTGACGGAAACGCTGCAGGTGGAAATACAGCCGATAATAACGGCAATGGAGCAAACGGACAGGCAGGCGGAATCGACGATAATAACGGCGTTCAGTAGGCTTGTATCACACACAAAATGAGGAACCTCCAGATTGGGGACGTGTACAATAATATGTACACGTCCTTTTTCTATTTTATATTGGATCGGCAGTGAAAGATTATGATTAATGCAGCCATTGCCGATTACACAGCTTGAGAGAATGGAGAATCTGTTATGAACCCGGAAGGATCAAATTTATACACACAGGAATTAGAAAAGGCATTAGAAGCGGAATTAATGGGGAGTAAAGGGGGATTTAGGCTAATGGATGATTGCTTTAAAGTAAAGGGGACGAATCTTACAATCGTGGTACCAATGGAGTTAGACCACCACAGTGCAGAAAAGATCAGGACAGGAGCTGATAAAATCGTACAGGGCAGGAATATAAGAAGTATTGTATTTGATTTTGGAAAAACGAATTTCATGGACAGTTCCGGAATCGGCATGATTATGGGCCGCTATAAGGATATGAGGTTTATGGGCGGAACGGTCATTGCAGTTCGTGTAAATGAACGGGTGAGAAGAATTTTAACCCTGTCAGGTATCTATAAAATGATTGAAATATATGAAGGATTGCCGCAGCAATCAACGCTTAATTAAAGGGGGGAGCCAATATGAGCTATGCAAACGAAATGAAACTGGAATTTGACAGCAGATCCTGTAATGAGGGATTTGCAAGGGTGGCGGTAGCTGCTTTTGTAACGCAGCTGAATCCGACACTGGAAGAAGTGGCAGATGTTAAGACGGCGATCTCAGAAGCAGTTACAAATTCAATCCTTCATGGATATGAGGGAAAGATATGTAAGATACTGATCGAATGTTTTATTGACGGGAATGAATTTATTATCCATGTGATTGATCATGGAAGAGGAATTGAAGATGTAAAAAAAGCAATGGAGCCTTTGTTTACCACAAAGCCGGACTCGGAGCGTTCCGGGATGGGATTTGCTTTTATGGAGGCCTTTATGGATGAAGTGAAAGTAGAATCAACTGTCGGCGAAGGAACCAGGGTAATCATGAAAAAGAAAATAGGCAGACCCAGAAGTGAATATGAAATTTAATATCGGGAAAGGATGGGCAAATGGAGCATACCCTTGCGTTAATTGAACAGGCACACCAAGGGGATAAAGATGCACGAGAAAGACTGGTAGAGGAAAATATGGGGCTGGTTTATACCATTGTCAGGCGGTTCTTAGGCCGTGGTTATGAGATGGAGGATTTAATCCAGATTGGAAGCATCGGACTGATTAAGGCAATTGATAAATTTGACCTGTCGTTTGATGTGAAGTTTTCCACTTATGCGGTACCCATGATTACAGGAGAAATAAAACGATTTTTACGGGATGACGGTATGATTAAAGTGAGTCGTTCCTTAAAAGAAACAGCATATAAGGCATATGCCACCAGGGAAGCGCTGGAAAAAAAGATGGGCAGAGAGCCGACTTTAGAAGAAATTTCAGCCGAGATTGGCGCTGCAAAAGAAGATATTGTACTGGCAATGGAATCATCAGCCGAAGTAGAATCATTGCATAAAACAATTTATCAGGGAGACGGAAGTGCAATCTTGCTGATGGATAAATTAGAGGAAAAGGAGAATAAAAACGAGGAGCTGCTTAATCATATTGTGCTGGAAGAACTGCTGGATTCCTTAGATGCCCAGGAGCGTTCGCTGATCTATCTTCGCTACTTTGGCGACAAGACTCAGGTACAGGTTGCGGCGGCAATGGGAATGACCCAGGTACAGGTTTCCAGGCTTGAAAAGAAAATACTGAAAAAGATGCGGGGAAAGATATCATAATTTCCCCGTATATTTTTTGCTAAAATTCAAATAATAAACAAAAATGATGGAAAAAGGAAGTGAGAAAAATGTATAAAAAAATTGCGAAGGGATTTGCGCTTTTCATGATCGTGGCAGCAATTGTAGGAATCTTTTATTATATGACCTATCTGAATAATCATGATGGCCAGATGAAAGGAACCCTTGTCAATACATTTCAGATGAAAGAGAATGAGGAAATGATATGACGAATGATACACTGTATTTAAAGATAGATCAAAATGTCCAGGTGCATGACGATTGTGTATTTTTAAAGGATATTGCCCAGTTAGAGTGCAGTAACAAGGCTATTGAAAATAAGATAAAAACCTTGAAACTGGATAATCCTACCGGAAACAAGCCAGGGCGCCATGTCATGTCTGTAATGGAAATTATAACCCAGATCCATGCGGTTTATCCAAGTCTTGAGGTAAACAACATTGGTGAGGCGGATTTTATCATTACCTATGAAAAGTCCAAACAGCCCAGTCAGGCATTCAGCTGGATAAAGACTATATTTGTGTGCTTTCTGTCTTTTTTCGGAGCAGGTTTTTCCATTATGACATTTAATAATGATGTTAGTATCACCAAATTATTTGCTCAGCTTTACGAACAGTTTACCGGGACTGTTTCGGATGGATTTACGATACTGGAAATTTCATATTCGATAGGGCTTGGTCTTGGAATTATCATATTCTTTAACCATTTTGCAGGGAAAAAACTTACTGCGGATCCTACGCCTATGGAAGTGCAGATGCGTACCTATGAAGATGATATTAATAAGGCGCTGATTGAATCCAGCAACCGTGAACCGAAGAATGAGAAGAAAATGAAACAATAGGAGAAAGTGAGGACAATATTGCAAGTAAGCTTGTGATACTCAGGAGGTAAAATATGTTAACACATTTAATATTAGCCCTCATAGCTTTCAGTTCCGGTTTTGTCATAGCAGGAGGCGTCATCGCGCTGATCGCCGGACTTGGAATTATAAACAGACTGATTGGGGTTACTCATACGGGGAAACATATCCGGATATTTGAAACCTGTATTTTATTTGGAGGTTTATTTGGAAATCTGCTTACTGTTTATAATGTTAGTATTCCACTGGGCGGCTTAGGACTTTCCATTATTGGAATATGTTCCGGAATGTTTGTAGGAGGCTGGATTTTAGCGCTTGCGGAAGTAGTCAATATTTTTCCTATCTTTTTCAGGCGTATCGGTCTGGTAAAGGGAGTAAGCTTTATTATGATTACCATAGCGCTTGGAAAGACTCTGAGCAGCCTGCTGCAATTCTATATGAGGTGGTAAAAACAATCTGCATACTGCATGAAGCAGAGGTTTGAAAGAAAATCGCTTTCAAAATACTGATTAAGGAATAGCGCAGCTTGTGCTATTCAGGGAGATAAAGACGAAAGGAAGTATTATAATGGCGGATGTTTTAAAAGAGAGAAAAAATCAACAGTATAATGATTACGTCAAGAAAGTAACACCTACTCACAATCTCTGGGCAAATATGGCTAAGGCGTTTTTGGTAGGTGGAATTATCTGCGTCATTGGACAATTTATATTAAACTATGCATCTAATATGGGACTTGACAAAGAGACGGCGGGAAGCTGGTGTTCCATGCTTCTGGTTCTAATCAGTGTGATTCTGACAGGATTTAATATTTATCCTAAAATAGCAAAATTCGGTGGTGCAGGAACGCTGGTTCCGATTACCGGTTTTGCAAATTCAGTGGCAGCTCCTGCAATAGAATTTCAAAAAGAAGGTCAGGTATTCGGAATTGGATGTAAGATCTTTACCATCGCCGGTCCTGTAATTTTATATGGTGTATTTACCAGCTGGGCACTTGGTTTAATCTATTATATTCTAAGAATTACGGGGGTGGTAGGATGACTCAGATAGCAGGGCAGCAAAGTATAAAATTTGATAAATCCGCTCATATTATAAGTGCGGCATCTATCGTCGGGAAAAAAGAGGGTGAGGGTCCTCTTGGGAAATTATTTGACCTGGTCGGAGAAGAAGCATCCTTTGGTGAAAATACCTGGGAAGAAGCAGAGAGTACGCTGCAAAGAGAAGCATGTCAGCTGGCACTTGGAAAAGCAAAACTGCTGCCAACCCAGATGCGGTATGTTTTTTGCGGAGACCTTTTGGGGCAGCTGATTGCATCCTCCTTTGGTGTAATGAATTTCAACATTCCAATGTTTGGATTATATGGAGCATGCTCCACCTGTGGGGAATCACTGTCACTTGGAGCAATGGCGGTCAGCGCAGACTATGCCGATTATGTGATGGCGGTTACATCCAGTCATTTTGGAAGTGCAGAAAAGCAATTCCGTTTTCCTCTGGAATATGGAAACCAGCGGCCATTGGCAGCGACTTGGACAGTCACCGGCAGCGGGGCATTTATCCTGGCTAAAAAAGGAGGACATGCAAGAATTACCGGCATTACGACAGGAAAGATTGTAGATTACGGTGTAAAAGACTCCCTGAATATGGGAGCATGTATGGCGCCGGCAGCTTGTGACACCATCTATCAGAACCTGATGGATTTCAACCGCCAGCCGGATGACTATGACAAAATCATTACAGGAGATCTTGGATATGTGGGACAGACTATCCTGATTGATTTATTGAAAGAAAAAGGCTTTGATATCAGCCGTGTGCATATGGACTGTGGTATTGAAATTTATGACAGAGAGACACAGGATACTCATTCCGGTGGAAGCGGATGCGGATGTTCAGCAGTCACTCTGGCGGCTAAAATACTCCCTAATGTGGAAAAGGGAGCCTGGAAAAGGGTGTTATTCGTACCAACCGGTGCACTGCTGTCACCTACCAGTTTTAACGAAGGTCAGAGTGTACCGGGAATAGCGCATGGTGTAGTGATCGAGCATTGCTAACACCTGGGATTGTCAGCAAAGGAGATAGTTATGGAATATATTAATGCTTTTTGGGTGGGCGGACTGATCTGTGCACTGGTACAGATCCTGATGGAAAAAACAAAACTGATGCCGGGACGCATCATGGTTATTCTTGTGTGTCTGGGAGCGGTACTGGGAGCAGTGGGGCTCTACGGACCATTCCAGGAATTTGCAGGAGCCGGTGCAAGTGTTCCGCTTCTGGGCTGGGGCAATGTATTGTGGAACGGTGTTAAGAAAGCAATCGAGACGGACGGATTTATTGGGATATTCATGGGGGGATTTACTTCCAGTGCAGTAGGTGTGTGTGCGGCACTGGTGTTCTCTTATCTGGCAAGTTTGGTATTTAAGCCAAAAATGAAAGAATAGCCCGATATGTAAAACCAGCCGGGATGCAGAAGCAGGCTTCAAACCCTTTTAAGAGTTTGAGTTATGGTTCGGCCGTCCCGGCTGGTTTTATGTATGACGTTTTGCTGGTTTTATATCTGCCCGGAATTTACTTTCACCATGCAGCGTGATATAATAAATACCGTACGGTCCGTGTTCCTTACATAAAGATAAGAATATGGATAAACAGACAATTACATTATTTATAAGGAGGAAAGCAACATGGCAAATATAATTGGAAGCCCAAGCCGTTATATACAAGGAAAAGGTGAATTAAAAAATCTCTGCAGCCATGCAGAAAAATGTGGAAAGAACCTATTTATTTTAACAAGTGAATCCGGGAGAAAACGTGTAGAACCTGTCATAAATGAAGGGATGAAAGATACTTCCTGTGCAGTTACTTATGAAGTATTCGGGGGAGAATGCAGCAAAACTGAGATTAATCGGATTATAGATGCATGCAGGGAAAAGAACGGAGAAGTCATCGTTGGAATCGGCGGGGGAAAAACCCACGATACTGCAAAAGCAGTAGCTTATTATATGAATAAGCCGGTTATCATTGTACCAACCATAGCGTCCACCGATGCACCTTGCAGCGCACTTTCCGTAATCTATACAGAGGAAGGGCTATTTGAAGAATATCTGTTCCTTCCCTCCAGCCCGAACATGGTTCTGGTGGATACGGATATTGTCAGCAAGGCACCTTCCAGGCTTTTAATTGCAGGAATGGGAGATGCACTGGCTACTTATTTTGAAGCCAGAGCCTGCCAGAAATCAAATGCAGCCAACTGTGTGGGAGGAAAGTCCACAAAAGCGGCTATGGCGCTGGCTGAGCTTTGCTATGACACATTATTGGAAAACGGCTTATCGGCAGCATTGGCTGTAAAAGAAAAAGTGTGTACAAAAGCCGTAGAAAATATTATTGAAGCAAATACTTATCTGTCCGGTATCGGTTTTGAAAGCGGCGGCCTGGCAGGAGCACATGCGATCCACAACGGACTGACAGCCATTGAAGAAACACATTCATTGTATCATGGGGAAAAAGTAGCGTTTGGTACCCTGGTTCAGCTGATATTGGAAGATGCAGATTCAGATGAAATCGATACGGTAATTGGTTTTTGCGAGGAAGTGGGCCTGCCGGTGACCCTGGAAGGCCTTGGCATAAAGGAAGTAAAACCGGAAAAAATCATGGATGCTGCAAAGCTTGCATGCGCGCCTGGTGAAACCATACACAATATGCCATTTGAAGTTACACCGGAGGACGTGTATGCCGCTATAATGGGGGCAGATGCAATGGGAAGATACTTGACCTGCGATGAATAACAGAAGAAATTGTGAAAAAGATGAATGTCCCTGTGGCATCCATCTTTTTTTATGTCATAAATTACCCGGGACAAATACTGAAACTTCACACAAAACACAAAAAAGTATGATAAAATTACGTTGATTCTTTAATATAATAAGAGGTGTGATATGAAAGAGATACTTGTCATAGAAGATGAAGCAGATATACAGGAACTGTTAACGGCATTTTTGGAGGATTCCGGGTATAAGGTCACGGTGGCGGGTGACGGAGTTGCGGGAATTACCAGCTTCCATGGCCGTCCCTTTGATCTGGTACTGTTGGATATTATGCTGCCTAAAATTGACGGATATGGTGTATGCGAGGTAATCCGCCAGGAATCTTCCGTTCCTATTGTAATGCTGACGGCTTTGGACAGTGAAGAAAATCAGGTGAAAGGCTATGATCTGAGGGTTGATGACTATATTACCAAACCATTTTCCATGCAGATCCTGATCCGTAAGATTGAGGCGGTACTTCGGCGGACTTCCCCTGTACAGGAGACAAATCAGCTGGTATACCGGAATCTGGTACTGGATTTGGACGGTTATAAAGTATTCGTTGACGGTGAAAACATAGAGTTGACACAGAGAGAATTTGAACTTCTCCGGGAGCTGCTTCAAAATCAGGGCAAAGTCCTGACAAGGCAGGCGCTGCTGAACGGACTTTGGAAATATGATTTTTATGGCGATGAGCGGGTTGTAGATACCCATATAAAAAATTTACGGAAGAAACTGGATGTAGATTATATTGAGACAATCAGAGGGGTGGGATATCGGATTGATAAAACGTATTAGAGGAAGCCTTACACTTAAAATATTTCTCATTACCAGCCTGATACTGATCTGCGTCTGTGGTGTTACATATGGTTTTATCGCTTATTTTATGCCGCAGACCTATACTTATGGAATCAGCGAGGACATGGATAAAAAGACGGATGCTCTTGTGGCAGATTTAGAGAATATAAAATTTGAGGACAGTGGTCCGCTATTTGATGATTTTATTGTAAACAATACGGTAGACCTGCAATTATTGGATGCTGAAGGCAATGAAATCCAGCGCCCGGGCAGCGTGCAGTCAGGATTTGTAGAAACCATTGGAAAACAGTCAATGCTGGCCATCACTATCAATGAAAAGGAGCAGAATTCTGCTGCAGATGCAAGCAGTATTGCTGTTGGCTCAATGCATTCAGCTACTACGGGAAACGAGGCGATTGAAACAGTTGAAGTAATTGACAGAAGCGCTGTAAAAAAAGAATCATCAGAAGAAACAGAAGAGAAGTCTGATGATAACCAGCTGGCTTATTCGAATGCCCTTGCAACAAACACAGACAACTATGGTTTTATTGAGAATCCTGTGGATATATCCGTCATGACTACAAGTGCCAGCGTTGATTATGGTATGCAGAAACCAGTTACGTTTTCCGGATCAGATAAAGAATATGAACTTTACGTATTAGGAGCGTACCGGTTTGTGAATCAGGCGGTAGAGGCGATGAATAAAATATTGCCCTGGCTGATCGTTGTCATTGTATTTATATCTACGCTGACTGCCTATTTATATTCCAGGTATATCACAAGACCGGTAGTACGCCTTAGCAAAATATCAAAAAAGATGTCTGACCTGGAGTTTAACTGGATCTGTGATGAAAAACGCAATGATGAGATCGGGGTACTGTCCTCAAGCCTGAATGAACTGTCCCTGAAGTTATCTACCGCATTAAGCGAACTGAAAAGTGCAAACGAATCGTTGCAGAAGGATATTGAAACAGAACGTAAACTGGAGCAAAAACGGCTTGAATTTTTCTCTGCCGTATCTCATGAATTAAAGACGCCCATTACTGTTATGAAAGGGCAGCTGGAAGGAATGATGTATCAGGTTGGTATCTATAAAAATAGGGATAAATATCTTGCCAGATCTTATTCAGTTGCCTGTACGATGGAAGACATGGTGCAGGAGATTCTGACGGTATCCAGGATGGAAGCGTCGGGGTTTATGCCCCAAATGGAAGAATTTAACCTGGGAAATATGGTAAAGGATTGTGCCCATAGACAGGATGATTTGTTTATCCAAAAGGATATGGAGGTTTCTTACCACATTAGCAATGACCTCTATGCACGTGGAGACAAGAAGCTTCTGCAAAAGGCATTAAATAACATTATCAGCAATGCCATCCACTATTCACCGGATGGAGCAAAAATTCAGATTGAAGCATATAAAGAGGACCAAAAATTGACGGTGAGGGTGGAGAATTCCGGTGTACATCTGGATGAAGCAGCAGTCCCACGCATTTTTGAAGCATTTTTCCGTGTTGAAAAATCCAGAAACAGAAACACCGGCGGCAGTGGACTTGGGCTGTATATTGTCAAAATGATCCTGGAACTTCACAAAGCCGACTATAGAATAGAAAATACTTTCAATGGTGTAGCTTTTACATTCTCCATATAAAACACATATAAAATACAAAACATCCACAAAAGGTTTTGTTAGGATAAGAACGTGCAAAAGCGCAAAGAAAAATCATTCTAACAAACAGGAGGTTACAGTGAGATGATTCTTAAAAGGATGGCAGGAGTGGTAATGGCAGCAATGCTGTTAACAACCTTCTTAACAGGGTGTTCCTCAAATGGAACTGAGCAGTCGGATGGCAGTAATGGCACTGATAATGGAAATACAAAAGAGGCTGCAGCTATGGGAAGGTATCTGGAAGAGGATGTAGTTCTTCCGGAGGGTATTACAGATATACAGGCATTGTGTGAAATGGAAGATGGAAGCCTGCGGTTAGCAGGAATGGGGGAAAACTATACCGGCGGAGTCTGGGAGACAAAGGATCAGGGAAAGAAATGGGATAAAGTATTTGATTATCCGGAAGAATTAAAAGGAAACGAAATGAAATATTTAACTTCCGTAGCCCTGTCGCCAAAGGGAGGCGCAGCTGCAATTACTACCGATTATTCTAAGGTGGATATGCAAAGCGGACAGGGCGCCGTTGAGACCGGTTACTGGACTATGGATGATTCCGGTAAAGCCGTTCCGTTACCGGTAGCCCTTGGAAACAGCAGTGGCGGGGGGCAGAGTACAAATATTTCCAATCAGGAACCGGTCAGTGAAGGGCAGGAAGAAGGCGGAGCAGACAAACTGGATATACAGATGAGCAGTAGGGAAATGGAGGAAGCTGATAATACTGAGGTTCAGACCGGAGCTGAAAGTGCAGGCGAAAGTGTAGGCGAAAGTGCAGGACAAAGTACGGGACAAATTTCCCAGATGGAAATACCCCAGTATCTGAATAGCTGGAAATATGCGCCGGATAACAATCTGGTAGGAATGGGGATGGATGGGAAAATTCATATAATAGACTCGGCAAACGGAGCAGTGCTAAGGTCTATTGAAAATAGTGACGCATATTTTACAAATACCGGTTTTGTGGGAAATACATTGGCAGCATATGCAGGCAGCGGGGTTTTTTACTATGATATGACCACCGGAAGCGCCCTGGAAAAAGATGAAGTTTTAAACGAACAGCTGGGTACCAATAATGAAAACGGCGGCATTTCATTTGGCGGGGGCAATTCGGCTGTTCTTCTGCAGGGGGGGAAAGAAGATAATATTTTATACTATTGTAACAAAGATGGTATTTTCCGTCATGTCCTTGGCGGTAATGTATCTGAACAGCTGATAGACGGATCTCTGAATTCAATGGCGGATCCAAGTGTTACATTAAGCAATCTGTCAGCAATGAAAGACGGTGCGTTCTTCCTGGCTTACTGGAAAGATATGAGCAGCCATCTGGTTCGGTATACATATTCTGAAGATACGCCGTCTGTTCCGGAAAAAGAAGTAAAAATCTATTCTCTGAATGAAAATGCAGAAGTGCGGCAGGCAATTGCATTATACCAGAAACAAAATCCGGACATCCGAGTGAATTATGAAGTTGGACTTACCGGCGATGATGGAGTCACGGTGTCCGATGCAATCCGAACATTAAATACAAATATTATGGCTGGAAAAGGACCTGATCTATTCGTTTTAGATGGAATGTCCATAGAATCTTATCAGAATAAAGGACTTCTGGCAGATATGAGCGAAATCATAAAGAAGGTATCAGGGCAGGACGGTTTCCTGGAAAATATCACAAAGCCATATGAAATGGATGGTAAAATATATGCAATTCCAACCAGATTTATGGTACCGGGAATTCAGTCTGATAAGAAAAACCTGGATGGAATCAAAGATTTAAAGACTCTGGCAGATACTTTGCAAGGCTTGAAACAGGAAAATGCAGATAAAGATATTCTGGGAAGTAAACAACCGGAAGATTTAGTAAAACGCTTGTATGATACATCCGCCAGCGAGTGGATAAAGGAAGACGGAACCTTAAAGGAAGATGCATTAAAAGAATTTTTTACCCAGCTAAAGAAAATCTATGATCTCGATAAGAAAGAACAGACAGATAGCTATAACTCTATTACTATGAATATTAGCGGTTTATCACACATGAGTGGAATTGCAGATAATTCCATGAGCTACCTTGCAGGAACCACCATGGCAAATATAGGAAATATCAATTCCATAAATGATCTTATGCAGGTAGTGGCTGTAAATGAAAAGTTAAAAGACAGTGGTTATAAAACACTGGATGGACAGGCTTCCAAAGTCTTTGTACCAGGTACTATGATTGGTATCAGCAGTAAGGCAGCGAACAAAGAGTCTGCCGAAAAACTGGCATCCTACATGTTATCCAAAGATGCCCAGACCGTAAGCCAGGGAGGCGGATTCCCGGTAAACAAAGCAGCTTTTGATCAAATTTTCACAGCGGAAGCCGGTAATAGTGTTCCTGGGATAGCGATATCAACCGTTAGCGAAAATGGTGTAGATCTCTCTCTTGAGCTGAAATGGCCCACAGAGGAACAGGCTGCAGAATTTAAGGCTTTAGCCGAAGGTCTGACTACACCTGCAAACACAGACAGCATTATACGGGAAGCAGTGAACGGTGCAGCGGATAGCTGCCTGAATGGAACTACAAGTATCGATGAAGCGGTAAAAGCAGTGATGCAGAAAGTAAATCTTTATCTTTCAGAGTAAAAGCAGGCAGGAAGAAAGGTAAATTATAACAGCTGGTTGGATCGTAAGTAATATCCAACCGGCTGTTTTTGCTGTAATAAATTTTACGTATGGCTTATGGGCCGCTATTCCAAACAATCTTATGAGTCATTACTTGAAAGCGAGACTCACTGCAGGTTTATTATATTTGGGTTTGGCTGAGGAAGGGGACGCTTTGCAGATGGAGATGGTGCAACGGAAAGATGGGAGTGGGAAACTTGTATGGACTCCGTCAGCTGGCCGCAGAACTGGTATTTTCTAACCTTTCCGAAGCGCTTTTTGGCGGCACGCGGGCATTCACCGAGAAATCCTGATGCATTTCTCGGTTCAGTACCCGCTTAGTATCCGATGGGAGCCAGTCGAATACTATCCGCCAAAAAACACTCCGGAAAGGTAAGTAAATACTCAGCTCTGCTCTACGCTTCCTCCGCCCATACAAGCTTCCCACTCCCATCTTTCCGAGATTCAGTTTACTGCCACAAAGCTGGTTTTCTCAGCCTGATGGAGACCCTTGGGCTGTGACGGGCTGTTCTTTATTGGATGCTGCGCAGTATGTTTCGGCTGTTTGCGTAAAAGAAGATGAAAGTTTGCTCCTTTTTCTGATTACAGAATGAAAAACAAATTAATTCTTAAGATCAGTTGCTTTACGCCAATCGCGTCCGGCATGCCATAACCCTAGGGTCCTATCATGCTGAGAAAACCAGCTTTGTATCAACGAATGCTATCTCGGAAAGAGAAGGGGGCGGACCAGGACATTGGTTTGGAATGCGTATAGCAGAGCTGAGCATTTACTTATCTTCCCGGAGTGCTTTTTGGCGGATACAATTCGACTGGCTCCCATCGGATTGTAAGCGGGCAGTGAGCTGCGAAATGCATCAGGATTTCGGAGCGAATGCCCGCGTGCCGCCAAAAAGTGCTCCGGGAAGGTTAGAAAATGCCAGTTCTGCGGTAAGCATTCCAAACCAATGTCCTGGTCCGCCCCCTTCTCTTTCCGTACACTACCTACATCTACAAAGCGTCCCTTCCTCAACAAAACCCCAATTTAAGAAGAATTTGTTCCCAGTAGTACTAGTAGATAAAATAGCCAGCGATACCAGAAAGCACCATAACCAGAATGGGATTCCATTTCCATTTGCGAAGCAGGAGCAGGCAGGCACCAAAGAGGCAACAGGCGAATATATCCGGATGCAGAGCGGAAATATCTAATTCAGATGTACCGCAAAAAGCAAGCAGAAGGATTACACCTGCAGAGGATGCAATCAGTCCTGCGGATACCGCTTTTAATCCGTTTAATACCTGGAACAGATAGCGATTACTGCGGTATTTATTGAAAAAGCGGTACAGGAATATAGATATGATAAAGCCGGACAGAATACATCCAATAGTTGCGGTAACAGCCCCCGGGATGCCTGCAATTCTAAGTCCCGTAAAAGTGGAGGTATTGACTGCCAAAGGTCCGGGTGTCATCTGGGAGATTGTAATGATATCGGTGAACTCCTGAAGTGTAAGCCAGTGTTCCAGTTCAACCACCTGTTCCTGGATCAGGGGAATTGTGGCGTAGCCCCCTCCGATGCTGAACAGCCCGATCTGGGTAAATCTGTAAAAAAGCATGAGCAGCAGCTTTGTCATACAGTCACCTCATTTCTGCGTATAAAGCATTCCAGCAGGCAGAGCAGGGCACTGGCTGCAATGATCAGTGCAGCATTTATCTGCAGGAAGAAGCTGGCAATAAAAGCCAGAGGAATTAAAATTGAAAAAAACAACCGGCCTTCTTTAAAAATATTGCGGCACATATCGTAGACCAGATCCACGATTAAAGCTGCGACACCAGCCTCCATTCCTTTTAAAACGGCAGATACCACCGTATTGTCGCGGAATGCCTGATAACCGGCACTGATCACGGATAATATGAGAAGTGCGGGCAGGACAGAAGCTAGTCCGCTGATAATGGCGCCTTTAAGCCCGGCGGTTTTATAGCCTGCGAGCACGGAGAGATTGACGGCAATTGCACCTGGTGAGGACTGTGCGATTGCAGCCATATCCAGAAGTTCGGATTCGCAAAGCAGGTTCTTGTTCTGCACAAAATATTTCCGGATCATAGGAATGACTACATAGCCGCCCCCGAAAGTAAAAGCGCTGATAAAGAAATTAATTCCAAAGAGCCAGCAGAGCAGAGGTAATTTTTTCATAGGTGAAATCTCCTTTTTCATAAATGGTCAAGTCGAAAACTACACCGCAGGCAACCGTGTTTGTACTTTTGCAAAAGCCGCAGTCGCCAAATGATTCCCAAACGCGCTCATACGGCTCGTTGCCTGCGGGAATAAATTATTTGGCAGTTTCATTATAACTCCTGATGATATATAATTAAAATTATATTATTTTATATAGAACATAACAAAATAGTAATGAATAGGAGGAGATAGAAATGACAATACGCCATCTTCGGATTTTTAAAATTGTCTGTGAGGAAGAAAATATTACAAAAGCAGCGAAAAAACTATATATGACCCAGCCTGCTGTGTCTCATGTCATAAACGATCTGGAAGAAAAAATAGGCAATACACTGTTTGACCGGGTGTCCAAGCGGATTTATCTGAATGAATTCGGAAAGTTATTTCTGGACAAAGCCATCCGTGTACTGGATTTGTACGATGATCTGGAAGGCGGCCTGGATAACCTGAAAGAGCAGGCAGTTTTACAGATTGGTTCCAGTATAACGATTGCTAATTTCTGGCTGCCGTCCCTGCTGAAGAGATTTGAAGAGCAATGGAAGAATACTCCCGTCCGGGTAGAAGTGGAAAGTGCCCGGGTTATTACCGAAAAGCTTTTGCAAAATGAAGTTGATCTTGCATTGATAGAAGGAGTCTTTCCCAGGGATAATCTGGTCTGTATTCCCTTTTCTTCGTACCGCCTTGTGGTGTTGTGCGGCACTGGACATCCTCTGTCATCTGCAAGTGAGGTGCAGATTGAAGAACTTGCACAACAAAAATTATTGCTAAGAGAGAAGGGGAGCGCAATACGGGATACTTTCCAAAGTGCAATGACTTTACATAATCTGTCTGTATCTCCGGCATGGACCAGCGTAAATTCCCAGGCATTGATTCAGGCAGCCAGAAATAACCTGGGTGTTACCATTATGCCTGATATTCTGGTGGAAAAAGAATGTGAGAGAAAAGAACTGGTGCCATTGACGGTAGCCGGACTTTATATGGAGAATCAAAATTATCTGGCATATCATAAGGATAAATTTTTGTCGGAGCCAATGCAGGGGTTTCTGAAAATCCTGGAGAGTGTCTGAAAATTCATTCCAGCCGTCTGCGCGTCCCACTTTGCGGTATATTTGTTCCAAATCCAGATACATAGCCCGTTGTGCTTCCTTCATTTATGTATCCGTGCAGGAGCTATTGACATTCCGGCATTATTGCGGGTAAAATAAAATTATTGCTGTACCCCTATTACATAAAAAGGAGAAGATGAGATGAAGAAAATCGGGTTTATCGGTGTTGGAATTATGGGAAAATCAATGGTGAATAATTTAATGAAGTCAGGATATGAAGTTTCTTTCTATGCCAGAAATAAGGCAAAAACGGAGGATGTAATTGCAAAAGGAGCCGTTTATCATCCAACTATTCCGGAGTGCGTAAATGGCTGTGACGCGGTAATTACAATCGTAGGATTCCCAAAAGATGTGAGAGAAGTCTATTTTGGGAAGGATGGCATACTGGAAAATGTATCGGAAGGAACATATGTGATCGATATGACCACCTCAAGCCCTAAATTAGCGGAAGAAATCTATGAAGAGGCTAAAAAACGTGGAATTCACGCACTGGATGCTCCGGTAACCGGAGGGGATGTAGGCGCCCAAAATGGGACGCTGTCCATACTGGCAGGGGGAGATCCACAGGCATACGAGAAATGCCTCCCTGTTTTTGAGGCGATGGGAAAGAACATCCATCTGGAAGGGAAAGCAGGAAGCGGGCAGCATACCAAAATGGTAAACCAGATAATGATAGCTGGCACCATATCCGGTATCTGCGAAGCATTTGCTTATGCAAAAGAGAAGGGTTTGGATATACCTACGGTGCTGGATTCCGTTGCCACAGGGGCAGCCGGAAGTAAGCAGCTGGAACTGCAGGCGGCGAAAATGCTGGAACAGGATTATGCACCGGGATTTTTTATTAAGCATTTTATTAAAGATATGAAACTGGCGAAGGAAGAGGCTGAGGCAGACGGACTCACCTTAAAAGTGTTGGATCAGACACTTGCAGCATACGAAGAATTGGAAAAAAGAGGAGACGGAGAACTTGGAACCCAGGCACTCATTAAATATTTTGAATGACTAAAAATAAAATGAAAGAAGGGGATTAATATGTCGATAAATTACCGGTCTGAACTGGTTGGCGTTTTTGGCTGCCCGGTAGATGAAAATCCAACAGGTGTCATGGAAGAAGCTGCATTTGAAAAAATGGGTCTGAATTACCGTTATCTGACAATCAAAGTAGAAAAAGAAGATCTGGGAGCGGCTATGAATGCCGTGCGTGCATTTGGAATGAAGGGGATTAATTTAACCATCCCTCATAAAGTCAAGGTACTTTCATACCTGGATGAGCTGTCAGAAGCCGCAGAAATTATCGGTGCCGTGAACACCGTAGTAAACCGGGAAGGGAAACTGTTTGGAGAAAATACAGACGGAAAAGGATTTTTAACAGCCCTTAAAAAAGAGGGCATAGAAGTCCGGGATAAGAAGATCGTGATATTAGGAGCAGGAGGTGCAGCCCGGGCAATCGGTGTGGAGTGTGCGCTGGCTGGGGCTCTGGAAATTACGGTTGTAAACCGTAATGAAGACCGTGGTATGGAACTGGCGGCACTGATTGAAACAAAAACGGAAGCAGCAGGGAAATTTGTGAAATGGGAGGGCTGCTATCAAGTGCCGGAAGATACAGACATTCTGGTTAATGCCACCTGTGTAGGCCTGTATCCAAATGTATCGGACAAGCCGGAGATTAACTACGACACCATAATGTCCGGCATGGCAGTCAGCGATGTGGTTTTTAATGATCCCAATACGCTATTCTTACAGGAAGCTGCAATAAGGGGCGCGAAGACCGTAAACGGACTTGGAATGCTGGCCCAGCAGGGAGCGCTTAATTTCACCCTGTGGACGGGAGCTGACGCACCTGTGGGAGTGATGGAAGATACCTTGAAACGGGAGTTTGGATTAAAATAAGCAGGTTATTTGAGGTTCCTTACAATAAATGGATTGTAGGAAATACGCGCTGGAATGTGTTTGAAAATTGCTTAATGCCATCTGCAAAATATACAGATGGCATTTTATTGTTATTTTGCCGCTTTTTGGGCAAAACTAGTATTAACCAGCTTATCATAAGGTGCGCGCTGGCTCAGTTCCCCGGCATTATCCAGGATATCCTGAAGGAGATTGAAACTATTTTCTTCAAATACCATGTTATCTTTCCAGGTTTCCTGTTCGTGGTAACGTTTTACAATGGTTGTAATTGTAGCAAGATCTGTTTCTTTAAACTGCGGCTCAATAATTTTTGCGATTTCTTCCGGCGTATGGGAATTCACATAGTCCATACCTTTTTGCAGGGCATCGGTGAAGCCCTGGATAATTTCAGGATTCTTTTTGATGAAACTGCCTTTAGCGCTGTATGCGGTGTATGGCACATAACCGGAATCCGTACCGAGGGAGGCAACAACGTGGCCGCTGCCTTCTTTTTCAAGAGAAGTGGCACCAGGCTCAAATTCTACCGTAAAGTCACCCTGACC
This sequence comes from Robinsoniella sp. RHS, assembly GCF_001029355.1. Taxonomy (NCBI): domain Bacteria; kingdom Bacillati; phylum Bacillota; class Clostridia; order Lachnospirales; family Lachnospiraceae; genus Robinsoniella; species Robinsoniella sp. RHS. The sequence continues at coordinate 265,956 of NZ_JNGB01000001.1, read as the reverse complement.
GCCCGAGAATGCAGCAGCGGTAGATCCAAAATCAATACTTTGGTCTATATTTAAATCGGTTGCCGGATTCAATCCATTTTGTTTTAAGATGTACTCGAATACCATTTCAGGCATACCGCCTTTGCGGCCGCCAAGAACATTTTTTCCTTTCAGGTCACTCCAGGTAAAATCAGGCATATCCTGTCTTGCAACCAGGAAGTTACCTGCACGCTGAGTGAGCTGTGCAAAGTTTACCACATAATCTGAGGCTCCTTCGTTATAGGCGTAAATGGTAGATTCGCTTCCCATAAAACCGATGTCAGCATCACCCGATACTACAGCGGTCATAGTTTTGTCCGCACCAAATCCTGTGACAAGCTCCAGTTCAATTCCTTCTTCCGCAAAATAACCTTCCTGAATTGCCACATACTGTGGTGCGTAGAAGATGGAATGTGCCACTTCATTTAAAGTAACTTTGGTCAGTGTGTCCGATTCTTTTTTACAGCCGATACAGGTCAATGCCAGAAGAACTGTAAAAGCAGCTAACAGTAAAAGCTTTTTTTTCATAACTTACCTCCAAAAGATCTAATGCTATAAGATATGAAAAATTGCGTAAATGTTGCAAAGAAAACCAACAAATCTAAAAGATAAATAAAAAAGATTAACAAATACTAAAGAAATTATGTAAAATTAGTTGATATTATGAACAAAATCATGTTATAATAACACGAACAAAAAAGATAAAGGGAGAAAGACACATGAACGAAAAACAAAGTTTCAAGCCGTATATTCCTGCTGACAAGTCAGTACCGGAATTTACGCCGACAGCCATCATCCTGGGTGTATTGCTGGCTGTTCTGTTCGGTGGCGCAAATGCGTATCTTGGACTTCGTGTAGGTATGACCGTATCTGCATCAATTCCAGCTGCCGTTATCTCAATGGGCGTTATCCGCGTCATTTTGAGAAAAGACTCCGTATTGGAGAACAACATGGTACAGACGATTGGTTCTGCCGGTGAGTCTGTAGCCGCAGGTGCTATTTTCACGCTGCCAGCGTTATTTTTGTGGGCAAAAGAGTGGGGAACAGCAGCACCGTCTTTACTTGAGATTGCAATTATTGCATTTATCGGTGGTACATTAGGAGTTCTCTTCATGGTACCTCTTCGTAAAGCCTTAATTGTACAGGAACACGGAACACTTCCATATCCGGAAGGTATGGCATGTGCTGAAGTACTTTTGGCTGGTGAGCAGGGTGGTGCAAAAGCGTCCACTGTATTTGCTGGTTTAGGTATTGCTGCAGCTTACAAATTTATCACAGACGGATTTAAATTATTCCCAAGTGAAGTACATTATGAAATTCCTGCTTATAAAGGAGCGGGTGTTGGTATGGACGTATTACCAGCACTGTTAGGTGTTGGTTATATCTGCGGACCAAAGATTTCATCATATCTGTTTGCAGGTGGTGTACTCGGATGGTTTGTGTTAATGCCATTAATCGTATTATTTGGTGCAAATGTTACATTGTTCCCGGCTACTATACCGATCGCTCAGATTTATGAAGAGGGAGGATCTTTTGGTATCTGGTCCAATTACATTAAGTACATTGGTGCAGGAGCTGTAGCATGCGGTGGTATCTTAAGTTTAATTAAGTCACTGCCACTTATCATCAAAACTTTCAAGGACGCTATTAAAGGATATGGAAAAGGCGCAACTGCTAATTCCAACATTCGTACTGATCAGGATCTTTCCATGCCGGTTATTTTTATTTCTATACTTGCATTGGCTATTGCAATCTGGCTGATCCCGATTATTCCGGTAAACTTATTTAGTGCTGTTTTGATCGTAGTATTCGGATTCTTCTTTGCAACTGTATCTTCACGTATGGTTGGATTGATTGGTAGCAGTAATAACCCGGTTTCCGGTATGGCTATTGCAACACTGCTGATTTCATCCATGGCATTGAAAGCAACCGGACAGGTTGGACAGAGTGGTATGACAGCAGCAATTGCAATCGGTTCTGTTATCTGTATTATCGCAGCAATTGCAGGTGATACTTCACAGGATTTAAAGACAGGTTATATTTTGGGTGCTACACCTAAGAAACAGCAGATTGGTGAGGTTATCGGTGTATTAGCTGCGGCGATTGCTATCGGTGGTATCTTATATCTGTTAAATGAAGCATGGGGATATGGTTCTGCTGAACTTCCTGCACCACAGGCTACTCTGATGAAGATGGTAGTAGAAGGTGTTATGGGCGGTAACTTACCATGGAACCTGGTATTTGCCGGTGTGTTCATTGCACTTGTAGTAGAAGTATTAGGAATCCCGGTACTTCCATTTGCAGTTGGTTTATATCTTCCAATCCACTTAAGCACACCTATGATGGCTGGTGGACTCGTAAGATTATTTATTGAAAAGAAAAAGGGAATGGACGAGAAGAAAAAGAAAAATGCCATCGATGGCGGTGTTCTTTACTGTTCTGGTCTGATTGCCGGAGAAGGTTTAGTTGGTATCCTGCTGGCTGTATTTGCAATTATCCAAATTAAAGGTGAATCTCTTGGAGACATTATCGCCAAAGTTGGCGGTGGAATATTCCCGGAAAGCGTTGCTAAGATAGTAGGATTAATCTTCTTTGCACTTTTAATCTTCTCATTATTGAAGTTCTCTTTATTCTTAAAGGAAAAGAAAGCTAAGGCATAAGAATGGGAAAGAAAAACAAGAAGAATTATCTTGACTTTGTTCCGATCTGTAATCCTAAGTTTGAATGGGATCTGGATAAAAAAGGGAACGTAGTCGTTCACATGGAAAATAAAGGTTTCTACAATTGGATTGCCCAGAAAGTATTTAAAAGACCCAGATTCAGTCATATTACACTGGATAACTACGGAAGCTTTGCGTGGCAGCTGATGGATGGCAGAAAAACAGTATTTCAAATCGCAAATGAGATGAAAGTACAGTTTGGCGATAAAGCTGAACCGTTGTATGAACGCATGACGAGATTTTTTCAGACATTGTATCAGAACAATTTTATTGGATATGTGAGTGAAAAGAAAAAGAAAAAATAATTACAGACAGCCCGGTGTTTCAGCCGGGCTGTTTTTCTGTGAAAGACACTTTGTTGGAACAAAATTATCGGAAAAGGAAAACGGAACTTGAAATTTCCCCATGAAACACGTATAATAACCATGTTAGAACAGAAAGAAGGTTAACGAGATGAGATACGTATTAGATTCACATACACATACGCTGGCCAGCGGACATGCATACAGTACGATTCATGAAATGGCCTATGAGGCTGCAGCAAAAGGTCTGGAACTGCTTGGGATTACTGAGCATGCACCTAAGATGCCGGGGACCTGCCATGAATACTACTTCATGAACCTGCGTATATTGGAGCGCAGCATGTGTGGAATAGAAGTTTTATTTGGGGCAGAAGTTAATGTACTGGATTATGACGGTAATCTGGACATGGATGACAGCCTTTTGAAAAAAATGGATGTGGCAATTGCAAGCCTGCACACACCCTGTATAAAATCCGGTACAAGAGAAGAGAATACAAGAGCATGTCTGAATGCCATGAAAAATCCATATATTAATATTATCGGACATCCGGATGACAGCCGTTTCCCGCTGGACTATGAAGCGCTTGTCCTGGGGGCAAAAGAACATCAGGTACTGTTAGAACTTAATAACAATTCCCTGCATCCCCTGGGAGCCAGAGAGAACCCAATTCCAAATGATATTGTGATGTTGGAAATGTGTAAAAAATATCAGGTACCAATCATCTTAGGCAGTGATGCCCACTGCGCCGCAGATGTGGGAAATCATCAGTTTATAGACAAACTGTTTGAATGTTTTGAATTTCCGGAAGAATTAATCGTAAATCGTTCTGTGGATGAATACAAAAAGTATATCAACCGCTATAAAAATCGATAAACTTCTTTACACTAAAGTTTCGCTGTGCTAATATATAAAGTACAACAACGAACGAATGAAGGGGTAATTTTATGAGCAAAAAAATCAGGACAGAAGCAGTTGACCAACTGTTTGAGGCTATTTTAAATCTAAAAGATAAAGAAGAATGTTATTTATTCTTTGAAGACGTATGTACTGTTAATGAATTGCTTTCTTTATCACAGCGTTTTGAGGTAGCTAAGATGCTAAGAGAGCATAAAACGTATCTGGAAATTGCAGAAAAGACAGGAGCATCTACGGCAACCATCAGCAGAGTAAACCGTTCATTGAATTATGGTAATGATGGGTATGAAATGGTATTCGACCGTATGCAGGAAAAAAAGCAGTAATATTAAAAAGATAGAAGAATATAAAACAGGCAGAGCTGCTCTTTAAAAAGCATCCTGCCTGTTTTTAGATTTTTGATATTAGATTCTTGATTTTCACTTTTTACTTTTTTCTAAATCTTTTTTTGGAAGTTCATCAATTAATTTTTCAATAAGCTGTTTTTTAATATATACATCAAAACTCAGCAGGCAGATAAAAGAAAAATGTTTTAGAAATGCCTGATCTTCTTCATCTGCATTTTCAAAGGTCTTCTGGGAAGTATTGTATTTTTCCAAAATATCCTTAGAAATTTCATTTACCTGGCTTTTCTCCAAACTGAATACTTCCTGGTAGAGTGTCTCCATATTAAAGTCGGAATCGTTATGAAAGTATTTTTCTGTTATGGGATGGAGCAGTGTCTGAATGTCAGTGATGGATAGCACGCCTTTAAAATAATATATAAAAATCAAAACCAGCAGATGTTCTTTTGAATACTTTTTCTTCAGCGGTGGCGGAAGCAGGTCATTTTTAGCATAATTATTAATCATGGTCTTTGTCAAAATCTTATCATCTGAATTTCGTTTCGAATGGGCTAAGTGCGAATCCATAAAAGTAGTTACCTGGTCCATGTATAGGTCAATATTTGGAATATCTGCAGGTTTGATATAATCAATTCTGGATAAGCTGCGCAATATGCTGTTTATCATATCATCTGTATCTATTGTCATCTTGTTCACCTCTGATTACATTATATAGTTTTCATTACTATTTGTAAATGTTTTTATTGTAGTTTGTAATATTTCTTAATACTATCTACAATATCAGAGAAAAACATAATTGCAATTTCTACCTTAAAACGTATTTTTTAGCAATAACACATTCATAGATGATCATGATAATGATACAGCCCGGCATTGCACTCAGAGTGAGACACACCGTACATAATGTCTGATCCTTCAATCCCACGAATCCGCTTGCTATAAAGAACAGTGAATATCCCATAAACAGAAATCCCACCGCACGGTTATATTTTATCAGATCAGATATTTTCTCCTTTTCCGGGGCTTTCATAACGGAGTAAATACCCACCGGTTTTTTGGCAAAGCACATCGTGATTCCACCCAGAAAAATAAAGATTCCAATAATCCAGGTAACAACAGCAAGAGAAGGCTTAAAGTTAATTCCGTTCTTAAAATATGCGGAAATATCTGTATCATGGGAAAAGGTACCAATTAATGTAATTATTGTGATAAGATTAAAAATAACAACCAGGATGATGCCTGCAATATGAGCATCTTCCGATTTCAAAATAACCTTCACGAATGCACAGATTGCCAGAGTAAAAATAGGGAAAATCAAAAGTTCATACTTACTCCCGATGACATTCATTCCGCTACCGGATAAATTAACTGAAGTCGTGATTTTATCCGGTAGGAAATACAAGCTGATCAGGGTCAGAATCAAAGGCAGGCACATCAGAATGTTATATATGAGGTAACGGCGTTTCATAACATTGACTCCTTTCATTTTTTAAATTTAGTGTAACACCGATTTGGGTACCCTTCAACCGGTTTGGTTTATGGTAAAGATATTTCAGATTGAGATATAGCTCTATTCGTGTAGAAGATGAATATAGGCGGGTAGAATATAGGGAATGCATCGGTACACAATGAGCGAGTATGTAATGAATAAGCATATAATGAGAGTGCATGTAATGAGGGAGCATGTAATAAATGTGCATGTAATAAGAGGGGATGTAATTAAAATGCCTGTAATAAGAAGCATGTAATAAGAGGAATGGTGGGTGTCATGTAATAAGAGGAATGGAGGGTTGCAAATTAGGAGGGAATGTACTAAGATATTAGAGGTATATTTATGGAAAGGAATGAAAATTAATGCGTGAAGAACAGTTTAAGATGGAAAGGCCGGGGCTGGTAGAGGAAGGACAGGAAGTAGAGATCGTAGAGATCAACACCTCGATGAATTACAGCTATATCATAGAGCCAGCAGTGGCTATGTCCGGGTGCTTTCCGTCCGGCAGAAGAATTAAGGCAAGAAAAGGGATCATTAAGAAAATTGAAAATACCCCAAGAGGTTACATCGTCACCGCGGCTTTTGATGAATAGAGGGGAATAATCTTAAAATAAGATGAAAAATGTGGATTCTTGGTGACAGAAGCCTCATTTTATTATATAATAAAACCCGAGACTAAAAGTTAGGTGGTATTACAATGAGCATATACGATACATTGAATGACATGCAGAAATCGGCGGTATTCCATACGGAAGGTCCGTTATTATTACTGGCTGGGGCAGGTTCCGGCAAGACCAGGGTTCTGACACACCGCATTGCATATCTGATTGAAGAAAAAGGGGTAAACCCGTGGAATATTATGGCAATTACCTTTACAAATAAAGCGGCAGGAGAGATGCGTGAGCGTGTAGACAGCCTGGTGGGTTTCGGATCCGAAAGTATCTGGGTATCCACATTCCACTCTACCTGTGTCAGAATCTTAAGACGTTACATAGACCGATTGGGTTATACGAATAATTTTACCATTTATGACAGCGACGATCAGAAAACTCTGATGAAGGATGTCTGCAAACGCCTGCAGATAGATACTAAAGTATATAAAGAAAAAGCACTGCTGGGAGCTATTTCATCTGCAAAAGACGAACTGGTTAGTCCGCAGGCATACGAATTAAATGTTGCAGGTGACTTTGGAAAGCAGAAAATTGCACAGGCTTATAAAGAATACCAGAAGCAGCTTCACAGCAATAATGCGCTGGATTTTGATGATTTAATTGTAAAAACAGTAGAGCTGTTCCAGAATTGCCCGGATGTATTGGATTACTATCAGGAACGATTCAAATACATCATGGTAGATGAGTATCAGGATACCAATACGGCACAGTTTAAACTGGTAAGTCTGTTTGCAGAAAAATATCAGAACCTTTGCGTAGTGGGTGATGATGACCAGTCTATTTACAAATTCCGTGGTGCCAATATCGGAAATATTTTAAATTTTGAAAAAATGTTCGCCAATGCAAGAACAATTAAACTGGAGCAGAATTACCGTTCCACCCAGAATATCTTAAATGCCGCCAATGATGTGATTCGAAACAATGTAGGCAGAAAAGAAAAAACACTCTGGACCGATAATGAGGAAGGTGATTTAATTCATTTTCGTCAATTTTTAACGGCTTTTGATGAAGCAGAGTATATTGTGGGAGATATTGCGCAGAATATACGAGAAGGCAATTATGAATATAAGGATTGCGCGATTCTCTATCGAACGAATGCCCAGTCCCGTATGTTCGAAGAAAAATTCCTGATGGCAAATATTCCTTATAAAATCATCGGGGGCGTAAATTTCTACGCCAGAAAAGAAATCAAAGACCTTCTGGCTTATTTAAAGACGGTAGATAATGCCATGGACGACCTGGCAGTTAAGAGAATCATTAATGTACCAAAAAGGGGTATCGGAGCCACTTCCCTTGGAAAGGTGCAGGAATATGCAGATGAGTATGATATGAGCTTCTATGATGCGTTAAAAGATGCTGAGAGCATTGCAACACTGGGAAGAAGTGCAGTAAAAATAAAACCATTTGTAACCTTCATCCAGACACTGCGCAGTAAACTGGATTATCTGTCAGTACAGGAAATTATGAAATCAATCATCGACGAAACCGGGTATGTAAAAGAACTGGAAGCAGAAGACACCGATGAGGCGAGAGCCAGAATTGAAAATATCGATGAATTGATCACTAAAGTTGTATCTTATGAAAGTGATGCTGAAGAGCCGTCACTGAGCGGATTTTTAGAAGAAGTAGCCCTGGTAGCGGACATCGATAACCTGGATGAAGAGAGCAGCCATGTAGTACTGATGACCCTGCATAGTGCCAAAGGACTGGAGTTTCCAAACGTGTATCTGGCCGGAATGGAAGATGGCATATTCCCGAGTTATATGACTATAACTTCCGACGATCCCCTGGATATCGAAGAAGAGCGCCGTCTGTGTTACGTGGGAATTACAAGAGCAAAGCAGCGTTTGACCCTGACCAGTGCAAAGCAGCGAATGATCCGCGGTGAAACACAGTATAACAAAGTATCCAGATTCATCCGGGAAATACCACGGGACCTGGTAGCTGTTGGCGGACAGGTGAAGGATAAAGTGGAAGATATTCCAAAACCAACCAATTATGCCCAGGCAAAAACAGCATTCAAAACAAAAATATTTGATCCCAAACAATTCCAGGTAAAGAAGGCGGATACCTTGGATTACGGTGTTGGAGATCAGGTAAAACACATTAAATTCGGCATAGGAACTGTAGAAGGAATCGTAGAAGGCGGCAAGGACTATGAAGTAACCGTCAACTTCGAAAAAGCAGGCGTAAAAAAGATGTTTGCGGCCTTTGCAAAACTAAAGAAAGTATAAAATATTTTTTTCATATAGTAAAATTTAGTATTTAGTGATATACTAGTCGTAAGAGTAAATCTAATGAAAGGACGTGTAAGGATATGAACAAATTTGAAGAATTACTGGCTGCATTACAGAAAAAAGAGGATGACAAAAACAAAAATACAGTGCTTTGGGTTTTGGCAATTATCGGTGCTGTAGCAGCAGTAGCAGCAATCGCTTATGGTGTTTATCGTTATTTCACGCCGGATTATCTGGAAGACTTTGAAGAGGACTTTGATGATGATTTCGATGATTATTTTGATGATGCGGATGATATAATTGACGATGTAAAAGAAGACGTCAAAGAAGCAGCAGAAAAAGTGAAAGACGCCGTTGAAGACGCAGTAGATTAATTAAAAATGCATAAAAGGGCAGATGTCATTTGGCACCTGCTTTTTTTTACGAAAAAATTGTAATATGTCGAGAGATTTGGTAGAATAGAGATATTGGATAAATGTTGTGAAAATATGTTGTAGATATATGTTGTTTTGAAGCGTATTCTTGAATATAAGCATAGTGATTTAAACATTTAATTTTTTTACTGGTTCATAGAAAATATTATTCATATGTTGGTAGAAAACAAGATGGAATTCTATTTTAGGCGAAAGGGCAGCTAAAAAATTAGTTTAGTTAATATAGATAATAAACATTTAGCTATAAAGAATATATATATTTCCAGAGTAATGTTTTCGCATACTGGTAAAAGAAAAATATTTATATTATGCAGAGTGATATATAGTAATGTAAAATATAAAACATGGATAGTTTTTGATTAAAGTTAACAAAGAGTAATAACGAAAAATATGAAATGTAAATGGAGCGTAAGTTATAGTGAAAAAAGGTCAAGTATTAGAAGGTGTTATAAAAGAAGTTGTATTTCCTAACAAAGGGATTGTAGAAGTTGAGAATGAAACAAAAACAGTAATTGTAAAAAATGGAGTTCCCGGACAGAAAGTACGCTTTTCCATCAATAAAATCCGAAAAGGAAAATGCGAGGGACGTTTGTTAGAAGTAATTGAAAAGTCACCTGTGGAAGTAGAACCCTCCTGCCCGCATTTTGGTATCTGCGGTGGCTGTACATATCAGAATCTGGATTATCCGACTCAGCTGGCTATGAAAGAAAAACAGGTAAAAGATCTGGTAGACAGCGTCTGTCAGAATTATGAATTCGAGGGAATGAAAGGCAGCCCACGACAGTTTGCATATCGTAATAAAATGGAATTTTCATTTGGGGATGAAGTTAAAGATGGCCCATTGGCATTAGGTATGCATAAAAGGGGAAGCTTTTACGATATTGTAACGGTTGATCAGTGTGAAATCGTGGATGCTGATTATAATAAGATTCTGGCCTGCGTGTTGGAATATTTTAAAGAAACGGATCTTAGTTTTTATCATAAGCTATCTCACCAGGGATACCTGCGTCACCTGTTGGTACGTAAGGGACAAAAGACAGGAGAAATTTTAATTGATCTTGTAACCAGTACGCAATCAGCTCCCAGTCTGGAGGGACTGAAGGACAGGCTTTTGGAACTAGAATTACAAGGCAGAATCGTTGGGCTATTAAATACATTGAATGACAGTCTGGCGGATGTGGTTCAGAATGATGAAACCCAAATTTTATATGGACAGGATTATTTTTATGAAGAATTGTTAGGGCTGAAATTCAAAATCTCTCCATTCTCATTCTTTCAGACGAATTCACTTGGTGCAGAGGTGTTGTATGAGACAGCACGTTCCTATGTGGGAGAGACGAAAGACAAAGTAATTTTTGACCTCTACAGCGGCACTGGAACGATAGCACAGATGTTAGCTCCGGTTGCAAAAAAAGTGATTGGAATTGAGATCGTAGAAGAGGCAGTGGAAGCTGCTAAAGTAAATGCGGCTTTGAATAATCTGGATAATTGTGAGTTTATTGCAGGAGATGTATTGAAAGCAATTGATTTAGTGAAGGAAAAACCGGATCTTATTGTCCTTGATCCGCCAAGGGATGGGATTCATCCGAAGGCATTGTTGAAGATTATTGATTTTGGGGTGGATAGAATGGTTTATATTTCCTGTAAGCCTACCAGTCTGGTGAGGGATTTGGAAGTGCTGCAGGGGAGAGGGTATGAGGTTGTGAAGGTTGTGGGGGTTGATATGTTTCCTGGGACTGGGCATGTGGAAACCGTCGTACTGCTGGAGAAGAAAGCCCGGTAATTCAAAGGGTTTCGGGGATTTGGGAAAGATATGTAGGTGTGTTTTTACAGGAAATGAGATGGATAAGTTTATCCGTAAGCAAAGTGGGGTAAGGAAAATAAATATTTGTGCAAAACTAAATCCTTTTTGTATGTGATTGATATTGAAAAAGTATTTGTCATTGGGATAGGAGAAAAACAAAATTGAGTAAATAAAAGTTGTATTTTTAAAGAACTTAAACTATATCTATAATGCATTATACATAATATATAAAGATCAATTTATTAAAAGGTGGAGTTGGTAAATCAACTTTGTGTTATCATTTAGGTTGCGCATTGGGAGAAATGGGGAAAAAGGTGTTGTTGGTAGATTTAGATCCTCAATGTAATTTGACTATTTCTGCTATGAATGAGGAATGTTTACATGGAATTTGGAAAGAGGAAGATGACTATATTGATGATTTTGAAGCTGCAATGAAAAAAGGTGATTTAGATGTGATTTTAGAAAGACCGCGTTCTATTCATTTTTTATTAAAGCCTGCGGAAGATGGGTTAGATGAGTTATCCGATTTGCCTCCTACAGTAAAGATTAATGAAATGGTTTCTCTAATTCCAGGAAGGTTATCATTACATAAATACGAAAATAAACTTTCAGAGAGATGGAGTGGTTTGTATCAGAGTGATAATTTAAGTATTAGGACAATAATAAATATACGTAGAATATGTGAAAATTATAATTCAATTAAAAATTATGATTATATTTTAATCGATACATCACCAAGTTTGGGTATTTTAAATAAAGTAATAATTTCTACAGTCGATGGATTTTTAATTCCAGCATTACCAGATATGTTTAGTATGTATGGAATACGTAATATCGGAGATTCATTGGAACAGTGGCAAAAAGAATTTAACACTATATATCAGCTGATTTCTGATGAAAAAAGGAAAAAGTTCCCTAAGAAGTTTGTTCAATTTCTTGGATATACTATTTATAATGCAAAAAAACAATCTAAAAATTTGAATCCTTATGATTTAGCTCAAGCACATTATTCATATGTACAGAAAATGCCAGAAATAATTGAAAATTTTATAAGAGTAAACAATCGAGTTAAGTGTGAAAATATTATGGAACCTATAGGTGGGGTTTCTGTTATGTATTCGCATAATACATTTCCATCAGTTGCGCAAGCATTGAAATGTCCAATGTGGTTAGTGCCTGAAACTTACGCTGAATTTGAGAAAAAAAATATTGATACAATAATTGATAAACCTAATTCAGGCCATTACAAAAAATATAAGGAAACGTTAAGTCAGTATACTACGTTTGCCGAAGATATTATCGAGAGAATGGAGGAATTATAATAGATGGAACATCTTACAGAAGATAACGTCAATATTAAAAATATAATAAAATATTATACTGACAAACAAACACAATTTATTTTGAAACAATTAATTGTACAAGTTTGGACATTTTTTGATGAAAATCCTATATTACATGAAATGCCCTTTCCTGTAATTCACTCTCTAAAATCAAGAATAAAGGATCCAGAACATTTAAAGGATAAATTACTAAGGAAATTAGAAAAGGGAACTGTTATTACTTGTAATAATTTATTTAACGAGATTACAGATTTGATTGGCGTGAGAATCTTACATTTACATTAAGAACAATTTGGGCACATACATAAAGAAATCATTAATAAGGTAAAATAAAAACAGTGGATTTTAGTGGAAGAACCCAAAGCATATACGTGGGATCCTGAGTCAAGAAAGTTTTATGAAAATCTGGAGATAAATACAGAAGTTAAAGATTCTTTCTATACAAGTGTGCATTATCTTATAAAATTGAACAATGGGAATAACTTGCGTTGTGAAATTCAGGTGAGAACGTTATTTGAAGAAATTTGGGGAGAGATAGATCATGCAATTAATTATCCACATCCCATAGATGGTGTGGCGTGTTCTGAACAATTGAAAGTTCTTTCTAAGCTTATTTCTACTGGTACTAGATTATCTGATTCTATATTTAAGTCATATAACGAATATATTTGTAGCAACGAGAAATAGGCAGGAAAAGCTGATGGGGTAAAGGGAAAACACTTTCGTTTCACTGTATGTGGAGACGGTTTGCCTTCTCGTGCGGAAAGGTGGAATTATGGGAAAATTGCGGATTGTTAAATAGAAATAGAGTTGTTTCTGAGGGAAGCGTGTTGGATAAGTTCTACTGAAAATGGGGAGGGAGTAACGCCGTGTGAGTTTAATATAAAATTTTTGCCAGTGTAAAATTAACCACGGGGCAAAACCCCTACTTTTTAGAAAAAGGGATTCTTCGTGTTAAACCATTACTTGGAAAAGCAGACAGAACTTAGTAGTAATTTGTAGTTATAGGGAGTGGATTATTAATATTAAGGATGTAGAAAGATAGTAAAAAATAAAAGAGATAAATATATTAGGATCTTAAGGAGTACGAGTATGAAGAATATGGCTGATCAAATCCTAGAAGCAGCTGGAACGAGTTTGATTGATATAAATTATGAATCTAAAGAATTTTTACGTCCTAAGCTTCTTTATAATGATACAAATAGAGGAAATACTGTTTTGGCTTGTATCGAAAGTGAGTTACAAAGATGTAGTTCTTTCTGGTTTTCAGTAGCATTTGTCACAAAAAGTGGCTTAATAGCAGTTAAGGAAACTTTGAAGGAAATTACAAATAGGGGGATAGTGGGGCAAATACTTACTACGGATTATTTGGCATTTAATGAACCAGATGCATTAAGGGATTTATTGAAATTTTCTAATATTGAAGTGCGGGTATATACACGAGAAATGTTTCATACTAAAGGATATATGTTTAAAAGTGACGAAAATCATGTATTTATTGTTGGCAGTTCAAATATGACACAAGGTGCTTTAAAGTCAAATAAAGAGTGGAATATAAAAATAACTTCTATGGAAAATGGTGAGTTGATAAAAGAAAGCAATGACGAGTTTACGAGGATGTGGAACGAAGCAGAAATATTATGTGAAGACTGGATCTTAAACTATGAAGAAATTTATCTTGAAAATAGAAAATTAAGGAGTCAACAAAAGGAAGAAAATATAAAATCGTCCGTTTTAAAGCCGAATAGTATGCAAATAGAGGCCACGAGATCATTAGCAAATCTTAGAGCCGAAAAGAAGAATAAGGCACTATTAATATCTGCAACTGGAACAGGAAAAACTTATTTAAGCGCTTTTGATGTTCGTAATGTAAAACCTCAAAAAATGTTATTTTTAGTACATAGAGAGCAGATATTGAAGCAAGCAATGGAAAGTTTTAAAAAAGTCTTAGGTTGGAATATTGATGCAGGGTTATTTACAGGAAATAGGCAGGATTATAATGCGGATTACTTATTTTCCACAGTACAAACTATGTCAAAAGAAACAAACCTTCAAAGATATGAGCCCGATTACTTTGAATATATAATTATTGATGAAACGCATAAAGCTGGTGCAGATAGTTATAGAAGAATAATGAATTATTTTAAACCAGCGTTTTTGCTAGGAATGACAGCGAGTCCTGAACGTACGGATGGTTTTGATATTTTTCAATTGTTTGACCACAATATCGCTTATGAAATTCGGTTGCAAAGAGCAATGGAAGAAAATTTATTATGTCCATTTCACTATTTTGGAATTACGGACCTTATAATAGATGGTCAAATAGTAGATGATAACACCGAATTTCGTTATTTAATATCTTCTGATCGTGTTGAAAATATTATTCGACAAATTAAGTTTTATGGTCACAGTGGGAGTCGGGTAAAGGGGTTAATATTCTGCAGTACCAATAAAGAAGCAATGGAATTATCTTATTTATTCAATGAAAGAGGTTATCATACCATTGCTCTATCCGGCCAAAATTCCCAAGAAGAACGTGAAGACGCGATTGAGCGATTAGAGCAGGCTGAATATGAGAATGCTTTAGATTATATTTTTACGGTTGATATTTTTAATGAGGGGGTAGATATACCAGAAGTAAATCAAATTGTAATGTTGAGACCTACCCAGTCGGCGATTATTTTTGTGCAGCAATTAGGGCGCGGACTTCGCAAGGCAAAAGAAAAAGAGTATGTTGTAATAATTGACTTTATTGGTAATTATCAAAAGAATTTTTTGATACCAATTGCTTTATCTGGAGATCGAACTTATAATAAAGACACATTAAGAAAATATATTGCTGAAGGGAATCGAGTGATACCAGGATGTTCCACAATTCATTTTGATGAAATTACCAGAAAGAGAATTTATGAATCAATAGATGTTGCGAATTTTAATGAAGTAAGGCTTATTAAAGAAAGTTACCAACATTTAAAGAATAAATTGGGCAGAATACCTAAAATGCAGGATTTTGATGACTATGGGGAAATGGATATTCTACGTATTTTTGATAATAACTCGTTAGGATCTTATTATAAATTCTTAGTTAAATATGAAAAAGAATATAATATACGGTTTTCCGAGCAACAAGAAAAATTCATAGAGTTTATTTCTAAAAAATTTGCTTCAGGAAAAAGAGTACATGAGTTAGAGGTAATAAAGAGGTTACTATTATATAAACAGGGATTATTTGGATATTTAAAGAAAAAATTAAAAAATGATTATGAGATTGATGTAACGGAACAAACAAAAGAAAACTTAAAAAATATTTTGACTAATAAGTTTGTGGCAGGAACAGGTAAAGTTACATATAAAGATTGTATTTTTATTGAAGAAGACGGATATGATTATAAAGTAAGTAAGAAATTTCATGATTTAATACAAGATCGAGAATTCAATTTAATGATAAACGAGATAATAGAATTCGGATTAAATCGATATCACAAGAATTATTCGAAACGCTATATGGATACAGAATTTCAATTGTATCAGAAATATACTTATGATGATGTATGCCGGCTGTTAGAGTGGGAAAAAGGAGATGTGGCGTTAAATATAGGCGGATACAAATATGATAAAAAAACAAAAACTTATCCTGTATTTATAAATTATGATAAATCAGAAGGAATTCAAGATACAATTAGGTATGAGGATCGATTGATCGATCCTTCCAATTTAATTGCAATTTCAAAATCAGGTAGAAATCTATTATCCGATGATGTCTACACTGCTTTACATGCAGAAGAGCTAGGGGTGCAAATGGAACTGTTCGTTCGAAAGAATAAAGATGATAAAATTTCTAAGGAATTTTACTATTTAGGCAAAATAAGCGCAACAGGTGAGGCTCAAGAGTTTACTATGCCAAATACATCTAAAAAAGCAGTAGAAATACATTATAAATTGCTTACGCCTGTGAGGGATGATCTTTTCGAGTATATTGTAAGTTAAAGATGTTTAGGAGGATAACTTTATGAAGACAATCGAGGTAGTAGCCGCTATCATACAAAACGGTGATAAAATTCTGGCAACCCAACGCGGTTATGGAGATTTTAAAGATGGCTGGGAATTTCCAGGTGGAAAGGTAGAAAATGGAGAGTCTCTAGAAAATGCAATTATAAGAGAAATAAAAGAAGAATTAGATGCGGAGATAAAGGTAAACCATTTTTTGCACACAGTAGAATATGATTATCCCCAATTCCATTTAACCATGCATTGCTTTATTTGTGAACTAATAAAGGGAGAATTCACCTTATTAGAGCACGAAGCCGCCAGATGGTTAACCAAAGAAGAATTAGATAAAGTAAACTGGCTTCCAGCAGATGTTGAAATTGTTCATATATTAAAAAGAAACATGTAATTAAAGTATTTGTGTTATATCTTTATAGTTTAATTTACAAAGAAAGGAGGGGTAATAATGCCCAATCCGCCCATCCATCAAATCCTCCCAGTATCTACAACCGTGGAATCCGGCTACTTGGAAAGTATGCTGTATAAGTTCTCTTCCAGTTACAAAATTTATTGGTTCAAAGGAATTTTCACAGAAATACGAAAAGGTGAAAGAATTCTGGAATACAAAAGACTTGTAGCCAGAATGATAGCTGCGGCATGGTATCCTGTAGTGTATTTTAATTTAAGTCTTGGGCATTCAGATAAATTGGCAGATGCTATTTGGTATATTCACAGAGAATTAAAGGTTCCCAGAGAAGAGCAGGAAGAAAAGATCGTAGAGTTTGTTTATTGTAGTGAAGATAAGCTTTTATTAAAAAAAGTAAAAGACTTTACCAATATGGTACCTTATAGATTAATCCGGCCATTTTATCAACGGGAAATTGAATTTGAAAAGAAAACGGATCATACTTTCAAAGATAAAGATGTAAACGGACTGATTGAAAAGTATAATAAGAATGATCACAATCATGCCTTATACGTAATGGATCGAATAAATGGAACCCTTACGGTTTCGAAAAGTTGGTCTGATTATATCAAGACCAATGCAGCAGTGATAGAAGGGTGGATGCATTACAAATTAATTGAGTATATTCAGGCACGCAATTTGAATGTTCCTGCAATTCCGTTTAAAATATTTCCACCTATACAAAGGAAATTGTCTGAAGCGTCAAAATATTGGGAACTGGTACAGGAGAGAGAACATTTACCGGACTTATACACTGGGCAGCCATTTACGAAAGAAAATAAGGAACGGTTTGGAATGGTTAGCATCGACCATTTTATACCCTGGAGCTTTGTTTTACATAATGAAATATGGAATTTATATCCGGCGTTTAAAAATGTAAACAGTCAGAAGGGAAATAAATTGCCGGACTTGGACCGGTATCTTAATGGCTTTTGTCAGTATCAGTTTCAGGCCTTTCTAGCTGCAAAGAAGATACCGCAGATCAACAAAAAGACTATGGATCAGTTTCTTACAATCAACCGTGATATACGCCACATCGATAATTGCGCAAGGGGACGTGATGCCTTTGTCACATCCCTTAGACAAACAATCGAACCCCTGTATCAGATTGCCAATAACCAGGGCTATGGAATCTGGTGGTACGAGCAGTGACGCATTTATCTCAGTAATTAAAATGAAAGCAGAGGTATCAAGATGGATCAATTATTCCAGCCATTTCATATAAAAAATCTCAAAATTAAAAATCGTATCTGTTTTCCACCTGTAGTATGTTACAGTGCAGGGCGGGAAGATGGTTCTGTTACAGAGCAGCACATTGAACATTACAGGAATATAGCAAAAGGAGGGACTGGCTTAATTATTCAGGAAGCAACCTGCGTAGATGAATTAGGCCGTCTGTCCAGGCGACAGCTTGGTATCTGGAAAGATAGTCAGATAGAAGGGCTTTCTGCCATTGTTCAGGCTGTACATCAGGAAAACTGTCCAATATTTATACAGATACATCATGCAGGTGTTGCAGGTGTGGAAAAGGAGCTTTTGTGCCCTAGCAATTATCGCTTTCAGAAAAACGGGGGCGAAAACGCTGGAAGAGAAATGACGTTGGAGGAAATACATAAGACCCAGCAAGCGTTTGTGGATGCTGCAGTCCGCGCTTACAAAGCGGGATATGACGGAGTGGAATTACATGGCTGCCACCAATATCTGATGTGTGAGTTTTTTAATTGCAGGGTAAATAGAAGAAAAGATGAGTATGGAAGGTATCCCCAGAAATTTGCGGTTGAGATTTTAAGAGCTATTAAAGATAAAGTCCCTTCAGATTTTGTGGTGGGTATTCGTTTGGGAGGATTTGAGCCTGATTTGGAGGCATCACTGAGATTTGCAAAAATACTGGAAGAGGAAGGCATTGACTTTCTGGATATTTCTTATGGATTCTCTGGTGAAGATGAACCGGCTGCACCAGAAGAATTTCCTTTTCAGCCATGCATTTATGCGGCTCAGGAGATTAAAAGGGCGGTATCAGTACCGGTATTTGCAGTTAACAGTATTATGAGCCCGAAAATGGCAAAAGACGTACTTCAGAAAACCAATGTAGATATAGTAGATATTGCGCGGGGAATCATGGTAAACCCAAACTGGGCAAAAGATGCACTTGAGGGTCGAAATCCTGGTAAATGTCTGCATTGCAAAGAGTGTACCTGGAGCAGGGAAATGGAGACGTGTAAAGGAAGGATATTGCTTAAAAGGCAGAGGGAAATTGTTCAATAGAATTGTTTGTTACGGATGCCTTTTGTTTAGTAGAAATCTTTATCCATAAAGTTTTTCCTCTAATATAATTGTTGGGCGGTTGGGG
Source organism: Robinsoniella sp. RHS (assembly GCF_001029355.1). NCBI lineage: Bacteria > Bacillati > Bacillota > Clostridia > Lachnospirales > Lachnospiraceae > Robinsoniella > Robinsoniella sp. RHS. The sequence goes on along the minus strand of NZ_JNGB01000001.1, from coordinate 246,872 downwards.
GCTGGCTGTCCAGCGTAATAGAGTCAACTTCGGAAGAGAACAATTTACGAGTAACACTCACTTTTAACAAGTTCTGTAGTATGCGTGATTTATAAGAAGAGAATAACACATAAAAGGAAATGCGGGAGACTTTGAAGGGGTTTTACTCTATCGATGGCTTTCGCTGAAGGACGGATTGATGAAAAGGAAAGCACTTTTTTGGAGTACGCTGATTGTAATTGTTATATTTTTTCTACTTTATTTGTATAGTTTTACAACTACTAATGCCAGCAATTTGTATTTAACCGTTGACTATGAAAATAACAATGGATGGGAAATCTCAGGTGTTGAAAACGGAGAAGAAAAATCTTTAACTGCCACTCAGGCAATAGACTATACAAAAACAGTTTTTTTACGAAGAACGATATTAGAAAACTGGGCATCGTACAGCAAAATATATATTGATACTGGCAGAGCCGTTTTAGTTTTTGTAGATGAAAGTTTAGTGTTTAGTAACTATCAAACGGATTTATCCGTACCGGGAGAATTGCCACGGATGCAAAAGCCTCAAAATCAACCTTTTTCTTTAGTATTTTCATTTAATCCCTCATGGGTGGGTAAAACCATTACTGTAGTAACGAGGGTGTATGACAATGAGCCATATGGATCTATTGGTTTTGAGCTGGTGAGTGATGATGTTCTTTTGTTTCAGCATGAAGCATGGGTAAATCAACATGCTTTGCCCGGTGCCATTTATGGAATCATTTCGGTGCTGTTGTTTGGCTTGTTTTTGTTTCAGCTTTCAACCTCGAAAAAAGGGTTTCCTATTTTATTACTCGTTTTTGCCTCCTTGCTGCAAATGTTTTGCTATATGAGTGTCTTAAATGAAAACCCCTTGCCGATGATAGATAGTGGCCTGGCGACGGCATTTTATTTTTTGTTTCCCCTCTTATATTTGGGAACTAAAATGACAAATTTAAGAAAAATGTATTTTATTACGATTCTTTCTGTCTGGAGTATTTATTTTATCCTCTATACAGCCACATTTGTATTACATTTGCCCTTGCCATATTGGTTTGATAAAGTAGAATTGTTTTGCTTTATACTCCTTGGGATTATGTTGTATTATTGTTTAAAAGAGCGGCGGACAAATACTTTTTTACGATACTTTTTGTCATTGCTTGTTGTGTTTTTGGCAGGGTATACGATGTTGTTTTTCGCCTCGGCAGCGCTTAATAAGCCTCTAAATCAGTACATGATTATCATATTTAAAGAAGCATTTCGTTTATACTGCAGACCACTTTTGTTTTGGGTGTTTACCACGATATTGTTTGCGCTGTTTATTCTTGCAGTGTGGGAAGTTTTGCAGGATAGAATTTGGGTAGCAAAACAGTTAGAACGTATGAAAAGTGAACAAGCTATGCTAGATTTACAAATAGAAGCCGCGAAGGAGCAATTGAATGCCTTGCGTACCGCCAATGAGCAGACAGTCATCTACCGCCATGATATGCGCCACCATTTATCACTGCTTTCTGGTTTTGCCATGGATGGCGATATTCAAAAAATAAAGGAGTACCTTGTGGCAGCTGAGTCTGATATTAACGCAGTAACCCCTGTGCGTTACAGTGAAAATGAAACTGTGAATTTAATTTTATCCTCCTTTGACGCTAAAGCGAATAAAGTGGGTGTATCCCTGTATGCGAAGGTTCAGCTGCCTGCAGTGCTTGAGGTCAACGATACAGAGATTTGTTCATTACTCTCCAATGGACTGGAAAATGCCATTACTGCCGCTGCAAAGATGCAGGATGAAACGCTGCGTAAAGTAGATATCCGTGTCTTTGTCAAAGATGGAAAGCTCCTGATTTCCATCAAGAATGCCTATGCGGGTACCCTTGAAATGGAGGGTAAGTTCCCTAAAACACAAAATAGGGAAGAAGGTCATGGCTTTGGTATCAAAAGTATGATTGCCATTGTAGAACGGTATGGTGGATTGCACTCTTTTAAAACTGTAGATGGGGTTTTTGTCATTCAACTTGTACTGCCGATCATACAGCGGTCAAAAGTCAGCCTTGCTGTCAATGAACCTTAAACAGTAAAATATTGTTTGGAAAAATAAAGGGTGATCTTTCCCATAGCCTGTCTTCATACAGACAGGTTACAAATTGACAACCACCCCCAGGAAGTGTATAATATGTTATCCTAGTATTTTAATAGGAAATAACAATATAAATAAACGGCCTTTTATCACTTTGCTTAAAATGTTAACCATGAAGCAATGATAAATTGGAACGGTTAAGGATGAGCATAATGGAATCTATAAATATTGAAGAGTTAGAATTAGTAAATCAAAATGAACGTATAATTATTGATATAAGAAACAGAGAAGATTATGAAAAAGAAACCATGCCGGGGGCGATCAACATTCCGCTGGACGAATTTGATGCCTCTCTTTTAGATATCAATCAGGCAAAAATGGTTTATGTTCTTTGCCATACCGGAGAACGCAGCAGAGATGTGGTGGATACATTGCAGCTTGCAGGCTATCAGGCATTTAATATAGAAGGCGGCTACCGCTCTTACCTTCGCCTGAATTTAAGCAGACTAGTTCAAAAAGATGATGAGATAAAAGAGCGCAGGTCAGATATTGAGCGAAGTATCATAAAGAAATATAAGAAAACCGTATGGAGACAGTTCACCAAAGGAATCAATGAATATGAAATGATTCAGGACGGTGATAAGATAGCGGTCTGTATTTCGGGTGGTAAGGATTCCATGCTGCTGGCAAAGCTTATGCAGGAATTGAAAAAGCATGGCAGGAATAATTTTGAGGTTGAATTCCTGGTGATGAATCCCGGATATAATGAAGAGAATTGGACGATTATTGAGAATAATGCTAAGCTGCTGGGGATTCCGATTAAGGTGTTTCATACCGAGATTTTTGACATTGTAGCAGGTGTGGATGACAGTCCCTGTTATTTATGTGCACGTATGAGAAGGGGCTATCTGTATTCGAAAGCAAAGGAGCTTGGGTGTAATAAAATTGCTTTGGGACATCACTATGATGATGTGATTGAAACGATATTGATGGGGATGATGTACAATGGGCAGATTGAGACTATGATGCCAAAACTGCATAGCGCTAATTTTGAAGGAATGGAGTTAATTCGTCCTTTATATCTGGTAAAAGAGGCAGCGATCAAGGCATGGCGTGATACAAATGATTTGCATTTTATTCAATGCGCCTGCAGATTTACGGAAAATTGTGCAAGCTGTGGTGGAGCAAAAGGGTCAAAACGGGATGAGATGAAAGAACTTATTCAACAGTTCAGAAAGAAAGATGAAATCATCGAAAAAAATATTTTCCGCAGTGTAGAAAATGTAAATCTTGCAAAAGTGATAGGATACAAAAAAGATAAAAAGAAATACAATTTCCTTGAAAACTATTAAATGAAATGCCTTTACAGGTCCCCGCACAGCATTCGCAATGCAATTTTCCATAATGAGGCTTTTATGACGGATTTTGGTTAGGAGTTATCATTCTATTCCCTGACAGACAGGCATATGATAAACAAATCGTATTTGGAGGTCAGTCAGAATGAGAAAACCGGACAGACTTGAGCTCGCCAATTTACCAACGCCAATATGGTCTCTTGATGGGATGGACTACTGCAGGGAAAATGCCAGACTTTTTATGAAAAGGGATGATTTTACCGGATTTGAGATGGGTGGAAATAAAGTACGTAAGCTGGAATATGCATTAAAACAAGGGATGGATCAGGGGGCAGAGGTATTTATCACCTGCGGAGGGATCCAATCAAACCATGTCAGGGCAGTTGCATCGGCAGCAGCATTGTTTTCCAGAAAGGCGCATCTGGTTTTGAGTGGCAGTGATATGCACCCGGATGGAAATTATTTTCTGGATCTGCTTTTTGGTGCCAACGTGCAGTTTGTTTCAGAGGAGGATTATAAATACCGCAGACAGCAGCTTATGGAGGAGATCAGGGCTTCTTATACCCGAAGAGGGATTCAGGCATATATTCTTCCGGAAGGAGCTTCAAACGGAATCGGATTTTTTGGGTACTATCAGGCATATGAAGAAATTATGATGCAGGAACGTCTTTTACGGGAGCCGTTTGACACGATTTGTGTGGCGGTTGGGTCGGGAGGAACATACGCCGGGCTTTATGCGGCAAATGAGATGTATGGATGCCGGAAACGGATTGTGGGATTCAATATCTATGATAAGAATGCAGATGCAGAAATGCAGATAGCCGGAATTATTGAAGAGGGGCTGCGTGTAGGTGGGTGCCGTAACCGGATAAGTTACGACCGCATTCATATAGTGTATGATTATGTGGGAGAAGGTTATGGGATAACCTCATCTCAGGTGATGGATTTTATCCATAAAACGGCGCTTCAGACAGGCATCCTGCTGGATCCTGTGTATACCGGAAAAGCCCTGTACGGGGTGGTCTCCGAGTTATATAAACGAAATCCGCTTTTGACAGGAAATGTGCTCTTCATACATACCGGTGGCCAATTTGGCATATTTCCGCAAAAAAACAGATTTTGTTTATAACTTTACTTATAAAACACTAAAAATACCGGAATAATTTGGAAGATTTCAAACGTTACCAGGCTGATTCGGTTGTCCAAAGGACAGGGCAGGTGTTATAATACAGTACAGCTTGAGCTATTAAGGGGGTATAAGTATGATTATCAGAAAGCTTAAACCGAAGGAAAATAATATTTTGGAAGAGATGTTATATAATGCAATCTATCAGCCGGACCAGGAACCAAAGCTGCCCAGAGAGGTTATCTATCAACCTGACTTATACCACTACATAGAGAATTTTGGAAAAAAGGATGATCGATGCCTGGTTGCAGAGACAGAAGGGAAGATTGTCGGGGCAGTATGGACCAGAATTTTAGCAGGAGCGGATCCGGGTTATGGAAATGTTGATGCAGTTACCCCGGAGTTTGCAATTTCCGTAAATAAAAGTTACAGAGGTCAGGGAATCGGAACCCGGCTGATGGAAGAGATGATACAGTTGTTGAGGGAAGATGGTTATGCTCAGGCATCCTTAAGCGTAGACAAAGATAATTATGCTTTGAAGATGTATGAAAAAACGGGATTTCAAATAATAGAAGAAAAAGAAGAAGATTATTTAATGTTATTGAAACTTTAACCAGGTCACAAAACTTAATAAGAATGAGAATAGAAGAACAGAGAATAAAGTACAGGGAATAAAAAATAAAGATTAGCAAATAGAGAATAGAAGAACAGAGAGCAGTGTATAAAAAACAGAGAACAGACAGCGGGGATTCCATATACCTCAGCTTCTGTTCTCTATTTTTGTCCACGATCTTTAAATTTTTAGAAGTTGCCTATTGCTAATTTTAAAGAAGGGGATTATAATGTAAGTAAATTAATTCCCAGTAAAATACTCGGAATTAAAATATACACAAATACAGGAGGTTTTTAAAATGTCTAAAGAGTTACTACAAATAAATGATTTATCCGTAAGTATAGATAACGGTCTGATTTTACAGCATGTGGACCTGAAAATGAAAAAGGGGGAAACACATGTCTTAATGGGCCCAAACGGCGCCGGAAAATCCACTCTGGGAAATATCCTGATGGGGAATCCACAGTATCAGGTTGACCAGGGTTCCATCTTATTTGAAGGAAGGGACATTACAGAGGAATCCACAGATAAGCGGGCAAAGATGGGAATGTTTCTTTCTTTCCAGAATCCGCTGGAGGTTCCTGGAATTTCACTTCAGAGTTTTATCCGCAATGCCATTCATCAGCAGACCGGGGAGAAGTTAAAGCTGTTATCCTTTCAGCGTTCTATGAATAAAGCTATGGAATTGCTCCAGATGGATCCTTCCTATGCCGAAAGAGATCTGAATGTAGGATTTTCCGGCGGAGAGAAGAAAAAATCGGAGATCTTACAAATGCTGATGTTAAAGCCCAAACTGGCAATCTTAGATGAAACGGACTCCGGACTTGATGTGGATGCGGTCCGGACTGTATCTAAAGGGATAGAGGAATACCAGAAGCAGAAGGATGGTGCACTTTTGATTATTACCCATAGTACGAAAATTCTGGAATATCTGCATGTGGATTATACCCATGTTATGTTGAAAGGTAGACTTGTGAAAATGGGCGGACCAGAACTGGTAGAAAAAATTAATAAGCATGGATTTGAACAGTTCTATGAGGAGATGGGAGATGAGCCAGCATGAAAGAAAAGACCTATGTAGACGATATCGACAGAAGTATATATGATGTAAAAGATGATGAAAAGGACTTTTACCGGGTACGGGAAGGTCTGACACCGGAAATTGTGGAGCAGATATCAAGAGAGAAGAAAGATCCTGCATGGATGGAGTTGTTCCGCCTGCGCTCTCTTCAGATCTATAACCAGATGGAAGTGCCCCAGTGGGGACCTGCACTGGATGGCTTACATATGGATCAGATTGTTACCTATGTAAGGCCTAATACTGCTATGAGCGGTAAATGGTCTGATGTTCCTAAGGAGATTAAAGAGACCTTTGAAAGACTGGGGATTCCAAAAGCGGAGCGGAAATCCCTTGCAGGAGTGGGAGCCCAGTATGATTCAGAACTGGTCTATCATAATGTGAGACAGGAAGTGCTGGAACAGGGCGTAATCTATACGGATATGGAAAGTGCGCTGAAAGGTGAATACGCAGATATGGTGAGAAGGCATTTTATGAAGCTGGTAACACCGAGGGACCATAAATTTGCAGCGCTCCATGGAGCAGTGTGGTCAGGGGGATCCTTTGTTTATGTTCCGCCGGGCGTATCCGTAACCATACCGCTGCAGTCCTATTTCCGTTTAAATGCACCGGGTGCCGGACAATTTGAACATACACTGATTATTGTGGATGAGGGCGCAGACCTGCATTTTATCGAAGGCTGTTCTGCACCGAAATACAATATAGCAAATTTACATGCAGGCTGTGTGGAGTTATTTGTAAAGAAGAACGCTAAGCTTCGCTACTCTACTATTGAAAACTGGTCAAAGAATATGTTTAATCTGAATACCAAACGTGCCATGGTAGAAGAAGGCGGAACCATTGAATGGATTTCCGGTTCTTTTGGCTCACACGTATCTTACCTGTATCCTATGAGCATTCTGAATGGTGAAGGGGCAAGGGCAGAATTCACAGGGATTACCTTCGCGGGAAATGGACAGAACCTGGATACAGGAGCTAAAATGGTGCATAAAGCGCCCCATACATCTTCTGTTATCAATACCAAATCAATTTCTAAATCGGGCGGAAACAGCACTTACCGCAGTTCTGTAACGGTGACGAAAGAAGCAAAGCACAGCAAAGCCTCGGTATCCTGCCAGTCTCTGATGCTGGACAGCGAGTCCAGGTCAGATACTATACCGGCAATGGATATCCGGACTTCGGATGCGGATATCGGACATGAAGCAAGAATTGGCCGGATCAGTGATGAAGCTGTATTTTACCTTATGTCCCGAGGTATCAGCGAAGAAGAAGCAAAAGCAATGATTGTCAGTGGTTTTGCCAATCCGGTATCCAAGGAACTTCCACTGGAATATGCAGTGGAAATGAATAATCTGATCCGCCTTGAGATGAGCGGATGTATCGGATAGAACGGAGGATTAAAAATGCAGATAGTATGTAATAAAAAGGTGAACAGACTTCCGGTTCCCACCTGGAACTGGTTAAAAATAAATGATAGTCAAATGGATTTCAACATCGATGCGGTACAGAAAAAAATGGAGTGCAGTTTTGAGATTCCAGCTGGAATACGTGTTATGGAAACAGAGGAGCTGCAGCGTTTCATGCCTGCTATGGAAGGCATAGAAACAGGAATGGGTGAGGAAACCGGTGAATTTCTTCAGGAGATGCAGACAGAGATTACGGGGTATCTGGCTGAAAAGGAATGTCGGGTGGCGGAACCCCTGTTTTTACATTATACCAGCCAGGATCATGGCGCAGCTTTTGAAGATCAGCTGATATATGCCCGGGAAGGCAGCGAAATGACGATTATTATGGATTACCATTCCCGAAGTGACAGCGAAGCACTGTTTGGGATTCGTACCAGGATTTATGCGGAGAAAAATGCGGTAGTGCGGATCATTAAGCTGCAGCTTCTGGGGCGGGAAGTTATACATTTCGATGATATGGGAGCCGTTTGTGAGGAACAGGCAAGGGTTGAGGTAGTTCAACTGGAGATCGGAGGAAACAGGGGATGGTCAGGCTGCCATACCCGGCTAAAGGGATATAAAAGCAGTTTTGAAAGCGGAACCGGATATCTTTGCAGAGCGCAGCAAAAGCTGGATATGAATTATGTGGCAGTGCATGAAGGAAAGAAGACCGAAAGCCGAATGGAGGTAAAAGGAGCACTGCTAGACCAGGCAGAAAAGGTGTTCCGGGGTACGATTGATTTTAGAAGTGGTGCAAAAGGCAGTGCAGGTGAAGAGCAGGAAGAGACTTTGCTATTTGGCAGGGACGTAGTTAATAAGACAATTCCCCTGATCCTGTGCCAGGAAGAAGAGGTTGATGGAAATCATGGGGCAACCATAGGGAAAATTGATGAATCACTTCTATTTTATATGCAGACCAGAGGAATTACGGAAGATGAGGCTAAGGAAATGATTATTCGTGCCGGTATAGATGCAATCTGCCGCCGGATACCCGATGAAGCTTCCGTGAAAAAGGTTCAGTCCTATATAGAGGAGGTGTTTCAATATGAAACATAATTACAGAGAAGATTTCCCTATCCTGCAAAACAGGGAACTGATTTATCTGGACAGTGCAGCAACTTCTCAAAAGCCCCGTCAGGTAATGGATGCGATGACCCGTTTTTATGAAGCAGAGAATGCGAATCCAATGCGGGGACTGTATGGACTTAGCATACGGGCGACGGAGACCTATGAAAGGGCCAGGCATACGATAAAAGAATTTATCGGTGCCAGGCATGACTGTGAAATAATATTCACCAGAAATACAACAGAATCCATTAATCTGGCGGCATACAGCTATGGGCTCTCTAATATAACGAAAGGAGATGAGATCGTGGTGACCATTATGGAACACCACAGTAATCTCCTTCCATGGCAGATGGTGGCTAAGCAGACCGGTGCGAAACTGATTTATCTGTATTGCAGCGAGAATGGAAGTATCCCCTGGTCTGAGGTGCAAACTAAAATCGGCAGCCGCACAAAACTAGTGGGGATTGCCCATGTATCGAATGTAATCGGATGTACGAACCCAGTGAGGGAAATTATCGCATATGCACATAAAATGGGTGCCGTTGTATTAGTGGACGGTGCCCAGGCAGTTCCTCACATGGCAGTAGATGTACAGGATCTGGATGCTGATTTCTACGCTTTTTCCGGGCATAAATTACTGGGGCCCATGGGGATCGGTGTACTGTATGGCAAAAAGCAGTTGTTAGAAGAAATGCCTCCATTTTTGACCGGTGGTGAGATGATCGATACGGTTAGCCAGCAGGATGCTTCATTTGCACCGCTTCCCCATAAGTTTGAAGCCGGAACGGTAAATGCACAGGGAGCAGCAGGATTAGAGGCAGCGGTCTGTTATCTGAAGGAAGTGGGATATAAGGAAATTCAAAAACGGGAAGAGATTTTAGTAGAAAGAGCAATGGAAGGAATCCGTAGAATTCCCCATGTGCATCTCATCGGTTCCGGAAATCCAAAGGAACATAGCGGTATTCTGACATTTACCATAGACGGCGTACATCCTCATGACATAGCGTCTATAATGGATTCTGCACATATTGCAATTCGGGCAGGGCACCACTGTGCAGAACCGCTGATGAAATTCCTAAATGTGAATGCCACGGCGAGAGCCAGCGTATACTTTTACAATACGGAAGAAGAAATCGATATTTTTCTGGAAAATTTAAGACAGGTAAGGAGGTGGCTTGGATATGGGGCTTAGAGAATTATATACCGAAATTTTAAATGAACATAATCTGCATCCAACCCATAAAGAAGAGATGGAACACCCTACAAAGGTATTAAGAGGTGTGAATCCAAGCTGTGGGGACGACATCCTATTGCAATTAAAAATCGAAGATGGTGTAATTACAGACGGGACTTTTACCGGAACAGGATGTGCCATTTCCCAGGCATCCGCAGATATGATGCTGGATTTAATCATAGGAAGAGAAGAGCAGGAAGCCCTGGAACTGGCGGAGTTGTTTGGGAAAATGATAAAAGGAGAAGCAAAGGAAGAAGAGCTGGAGGTATTGGAGGAAGCTGCGGCGCTGAAAGATATTTCCCATATGCCGGCACGTGTAAAGTGTGCGGTACTTGGATGGCATACTATGGAAGAAATGATTTCCTAGTCGGACAGTATCAGATATATCAACGGTGTACCAGATTACTTGTCTCTCGTGTCATTCGCCGAATGAACATGCAAGCATTCCGCTTGGTTGTCCGGGGAAATAAAGTATTTGAAATATTTGTCAAAATGTGCGAAAATAGGATTGTCAGAAAAGGCAGGAAGAATATCTGATACTTGAGCTTGTCTGTAAACAATTCTAACAGGCTTTAGAACAGATACGCGATCTAAAGGAGAAAAATGGAGACAAGAGAAGAGGTTATCCGGTTTTGCCAGACATTTCCCGGTGTCTATGAAGATTATCCATTTCATGATGATAACTGGACTGTTATGAGGTGTGGAAAAAATAAAAGAAGTTTTGCATACATCTATGAGAGAAACCAGCGAATCTGGGTAAATATTAAATGCAGTCCTGAATGGGTTACATTCTGGCAAAATGCATTTCCATCCGTAGTGCCGGCATATCATATGAATAAAAAGCATTGGAATTCACTGATTCTGGATGGAACGATACCTGATAAGGAAATCAAAAGGATGCTGGCTGAAAGCTATGACCTGGTAAAAGACAGGTAACGGACTATTATTTTTCTAAAATATCTGAATAAATATGCTTCACTTCAGCCATAGTAATACTGAGGTGATGATATGAATAAAAAAGAGTTGGAACATCAGAATAAAAAGAAGAATCTGGAAGAATTCAACAGTGTAACCCAGAAGGTGAAACCAGAAAATCAAAATCAGACTCACAATGTAAGAGAAGAAGCAGTAAATCCAAAAATCAGGCAGGTATAAGCACCCGAAAGGGTGCTTTTATCAGGAAAGGGGTGGGAGACATGACGGATCATAAAGGCCGGATATCAGATAATAAATGCTGTACAGCAGATCATAAAAGCCAGATATCAGATCATAAAAGCCGAATTTTCAGAGAAAAAAAATACCGGGAACTTCGCAGACAGATACGGGAATGCCGTGCCTGTGAGGAATTGTTTGGTTATGAACCCCGTCCTATCCTGTTTGGAAATGCAGATGCCAGAATCATGCAGATCAGCCAGGCTCCGTCCAGGCGGGTTCATGAAACGGGTAAGCCTTTTAACGATGCCAGCGGACAGAAGCTGCGTCATGATTGGTATGACATTACGGATGAAGAATTTTATAATCCGGACTTCTTTTATATTGTTTCAGTTGCCCACTGTTTCCCAGGAAAAGCTTCTGGAGGAGGAGACAGGAAGCCTCCGAAGGTATGTGCCGGAAAGTGGCTTTTGCAGGAAATGGAACTGGTCAATAATGAGATCTATATCCTGGTTGGCAAATATGCAGCGGACTTTTTCTTCCCTAAAAGCAATTTCACGGATTTGATTTTTGAGGATCAGAGGCTGAATGGGAAACCGGCATACGTTCTCCCCCATCCATCTCCACTGAATGTAAAATGGTTTTTAGACCATCCTGCATTTGAAGAAAAAAGAATAAAAGAAATACGTTATGAGATTCACCGGATTTTAAATAAGTAATCAGAAAATGAGGCATAAAGAATGAAGTCCAAAATGAAGATGAGTTTATGGAAAAAAATAGCCATAATAACGGCAAGTGTGCTGGTAGTTATGGCGGGAGCATTTTTTATTTATACAGGGAGTTACTATCATGCGGAACATCCTGTTTTAACAGAAGCGCTGGCGCAGGCTGACGGCAGCAAGGGTGTGGACATTACAAGTAAGGGAAACAGTTATTTTTTTACTCCATCCGATCAAAAACCGGAAACGGCGCTGATCTTTTATCCAGGAGGAAAGGTAGAGTATACTGCATATGCAGATCTTATGCAGATCATAGCGAAAAAAGGATACCTTTGCATATTAGTGAAAATGCCGTTTAATCTGGCTGTCTTTGATATGAATGCTGCCAAGGATTATATGGATACATATGATACAATTAAAAACTGGTATGTGGGAGGCCATTCTCTGGGCGGTGCCATGGCTGCAGAATTTGCAGCAAAGTATAGCAGCCGGCTGGCGGGGCTTATCCTACTGGGCGCTTATCCAGCATCCGATCTTAGCAGCAGCAGTCTGAAAGTACTCAGTATGTATGGAAGCATGGATCAGGTCATGAACCGGGAGAAGTTCAAAGAAGGTCTGAAAATGATGCCAAAAGTGCATGAAGAAATCGTGATAGAGGGAGGAAATCATGCCCAGTTTGGCAGTTACGGAAAACAAAAAGGAGACGGCGAAGCTGCAGTTTCCCAGGAAGAACAGCAGAATACAGCAGCAAAAGAGATTACCGGATTTATGAGTGATAATCCGTAACACAACAAAGGAGAAATGATTGTGGAGTCCTATACACATGAATTTATAGAACCGAATGATGCGATTGACATTAATCTGAATTATTCTATTGACGAGGGAAGTGTAGTTCCCAAACACTTTCATGACTGGATTGAGATTGTTTATCTGGTGAAAGGCAGTTTGGAAGTGTATGACAACAACCGGATGATTCCTTTGAAAGAAAATGATTTCGTGATAATTAATACAATGAGCATCCACTCCACCAGATGCATTGGCGGGAATCAGGCTATTTTACTGCAGATTCCCATTGCATTTCTGAAAAAGTTTATGCCGGATGTGGTAAATTACAGCTTTGAAATAGACCTGGATACGGAGGATGAGCGAGTGAAAACCAGACTTAACAGAATCCGAATGCTTATGCAGGACCTGCTTCTTGCATATGAAATAAAAGCAGAAGGATATATATTTCGCTGTTATAGCCTGGTCTTTGAACTGCTCTATATCTGTATACATTCTTTTTCGCGGCGGATAGATGAAGTGACCATGATGAAATCACAGAAAAACCAGCTGCGGATGCGGCAGATTATGGACTATGTGAACCGGCATTATAACGAAGAAGTTACGCTGCATGATATCGCCGATACAGTAGGGTTAAATCAGATATATTTCTCCAGATTTTTTAAACAGCAGACAGGGATCACATTTCTGGAATATCTGAATACAGTTCGAATGGAGAAAATCCACAAAGAATTGCTGTATACCGATTATTGTATCAAAGATATCCTGGAAAAAAATCATTTTTACAATTACAAACTCTTTATGAGAATGTTTAAAAATGCCTATGGCTGTACACCAAAAGAGCTTAGAAAACGTATCTCAGCCGGAAATCCGGAAACAGGCCGATTTTAAAAGTTAAAATCGACCTGTTTTTTCGTTTGATTTGAACCTACACAAAACGAAGGATAATTGTTATATTAGGACTAACAAAAACAATTAACCGGATAGATATTAGAAGGGAGAAGCAATATATGAAAACTGTGACCCATGTAATGAGCAGGGAAAGTGATTATTGGAAAGAAGTGGAGGTGAAAAGCAGGGGAGAAAGTAAAGATACCCTTTTGCTTACAACAGATTACCGCCAGAAAGTACTTGGATTCGGAGGCTGTTTTAATGAACTGGGATGGGATGCACTGCAAAAAACAGATGAAGATACAAGGGAAGCTTTTATCAAAGAATTATACGGAGAAGAAGGCTGTGCTTTTTGTATGGGAAGGGTCCCCATTGGTGCCAACGATTTCAGTCTGGAATGGTATAGCTGTGATGATACCGATGGGGATTATGAACTGAAGGATTTCAATATTGAAAGAGATAAAAAATATACACTGCCCTTTATTAAAGCCGCCCGTAAGTATTGTCCGGATTTAAGTATTTTTGCATCGCCCTGGAGTCCGCCCATCTGGATGAAGACAAAGAAAGCTTATAATTTTGGAAGAATCCGTATGGAAGAAAAAGTATTGGATGCCTATGCCAGATATTTTGTGAAATTTGTGGAAGCATACAGGGAGCAGGGGATACCTGTGGATATGGTTCATGTTCAGAATGAGCCGATGGCGGATCAGAAGTTCCCTTCCTGCCTCTGGTATGGTTCTGATATGCGGGACTTTATCAAAGGATATCTGGGGCCGGAATTCGATAAGAGCGGACTGGACACCCAGATCTGGCTTGGAACTATTAACGGGCCTTTTGTAGATTTCAGATGGCCGGGAAACGGTGCCCCTTATCATGAATTCTATGATCAATTTGCCAATACCATACTGTCAGATAAGGATGCCAGAAAATATATCACTGGTGTGGGTGTGCAGTGGGGCGGCAAACATCAGCTGGAGCAGATCGAAGCAAGTTTTCCTGAAATGCATATCATGCAGACTGAGAGTGAGTGTGGAGACGGCTTAAATGAGTGGGAACAGGCGGAATATATTTTTATGCAGATGTGGTATTATTTCCGCCATGGTGCAGAGCGTTATACATACTGGAATATGGCATTGCCGGAAGGGGGTATCTCTACATGGGGCTGGTGCCAGAATTCCCTTGCAACCGTAGATCCCGAAACAGGAAAATTAACCCTGCAGCCGGAGTTCTATCTGATGAAGCATTTTTCCCATTTTGTGAAACCGGGAGCCAGAATAATCCGTACGACCGGATACTGGACCTCCAATGCTATTGTATTTGAAAATCCAAATGGGGAAGTGGTCATAACCCTGATGAATAGTATGGACCGTGACCGGGAATTTACCTGTGAATATCCGCAGGGGCAATTTACGGCTGAGATTCCGGCACACTCTATTCATACCTTTGTTGTTAAGCCGGAATAATGTAAGGGGCGCTTTGGCGCCTCTTTTAAAATCTGTTTACATATTTTCCTGCCCGTGCTAAAATGAATGAAACATATTTCATAAGGAGTTGGTAATTATGGCAAGTATTCGTGATGTGGCTAAAAAGGCCAATGTGGCAGCCTGTACAGTTTCCAGAGTATTAAACGGTACAGCCCATGTGGCACCGGAGACGAAAATGAAGATAGAGCAGGCGATGAAAGAATTAAATTATATTCCAAATGAGCTTGCCAGAGGAATGTTTCGGCAGCGGGCAGGGATCATTGCTATGTTAGTGCCGAATATCCGGCATCCGTTTTTTTCGAGTCTCGCTGGATATATGGAGAAAGAGCTTTATGAATGCGGATATAAGCTGATGCTTTGCAGTACAGATGATGATTTGGAACGGGAACAGGAATACATGAATATGCTGAAATCCAATATTGTGGATGGCGTGATTATGGGAGTGAACAGTCTGGACGACAGTGAATACGAGTCTTTTCAAAAGCCTCTGGTCATGTTGGATTATCAGGTAAATCAACAGATTCCGGTAGTTGCTTCCAATCATGGACTGGGCGGCAGGCTTGCAGCTGAAGAATTTATCAGAAGCGGATGCAAATCAGTGATTCATATCTGCGGAGAGTCGAAGAAAAAGGTTCTTTCTTATGAATCACATGAAGAATTGGAGCGGGTACTTCAGGAGCACAAAATTGCATGCAGGAGAGTTACTATCCCCTGGAACGATTTTGATTTTGACGGATATCTGGGCCTGGCGAAAACAATTTTGCAGGAATCTCCGGAGATAGACGGTCTGATGTCAGCAGACATGCCCTGTACGGCGTTTTTGAAAGCAGCAGTGCAGTTAGGAAAACGAATCCCGGAAGATTTCTGTGCAGTGAGCTATGACGGAACCTATGTAGTAAATATGAATCTTATAGATATCACAACAATAAAACAGCCGGTAAAAGAGATAGCAAAGCAGACGATTGCCGTATTGAAATCCTTGCTTGAGGGAAAAGCCCCTAGGCAGAACAGGTATGCATTAAAGGTATCTCTGGTAAAAGGCAGTACCACTAGGACTGCAACGAACAGTTTATAGTGGCTTATGGCTCATAATTCAATACAATTTTATGGGTTATTACTTGGATTTGAGACTCCTGCTGGTTTATTATATTTGGGTTTTGCTGAGGAAGGGGACGCTTTGTAGATGTAGGTAGTGTACGGAAAGATGGGTGTGGGAAACTGGCATGGGCTCCGTCAGCTGGCCGCAGAACTGGTATTTTCTAACCTTTCCGAAGCGCTTTTTGGCGGCACGCGGGTATTCACCGAGAAATCCTGATGCATTTCTCGGTTCAGTACCCGCTTAGTATCCGATGGGAGCCAGTCGAATACTATCCGCCAAAAAACACTCCGGAAAGGTAAGTAAATACTCAGCTCTGCTCTACGCTTCCTCCGCCCATACCAGTTTCCCACGCCCATCTTTCCGAGATAGCATCCGTTGATACAAAGCTGGTTTTCTCAGCCTGGTGGAGACCCTTGGGTTGTGACGGTCTGTTCGTTTTTGGATGCAGCAGAGTGTGTTACGGCAGTTCAGTGTGAAAGGGGGATGATAAGACGAAATTTTACCTGCTTTCCTGATCACAGACTTAACTGGATGTAGGTTCTATAACCACAAATATACTGTAGTAGAATTTAGAGACAGTTCACAGTGATAACATCCAGCTGGTTTATTGGTTTTTAAGTTTTCTATGCCAATAGCGTACAGCATGCCACAACCCCAGGGTCCCATCATGTTGAGAAAACCAGCTTTGTATCAACGAATGCTATCTCGGAAAGAGAAGGAGGCGGGCCAGGACATTGGTTTGGAATGCGTATAGCAGAGCTGAGCATTTACTTACCTTCCCGGAGTGCTTTTTGGCGGATACAATTCGACTGGCTCCCATCGGATTGTAAGCGGGCAGTGAGCTGCGAAATGCATCAGGATTTCGGAGCGAATGCCCGCGTGCCGCCAAAAAGTGCTCCGGGAAGGTTAGAAAATGCCAGTTCTGCGGTAAGCCTTCCAAACCAATGTCCTGGTCCGCCCCCTTCTCTTTCCGTACACTACCTACATCTACAAAGCGTCTTAATCAGCAAAACCCAAATTTAATATGAAATTGTTCGCTCCAGACAGCATTGCACCAATTAACAGTGATGCAAATGTACTAAAATAGAAACAGTGATTTTGTATATTTCGATGAAACGGTTGGAATATCCTCAAATATATTGACAGTAATCCCAAAAAAGAGTAGTATGAAATACATAAGAAACATGTTTCATGGAAATAATCATTGAAAAAAGCTTGAATCCAGGAACTCATCATTTTAAAAGATAAGTGTTAGAAATATGTTATGGTTCATGAGGATCACCATAGCATATTTTTATAAGAGAAATGAAACATGTTTCACTTAGAAGAAAAGGAGAAGGACATGAAAAGAAAATTTCTATTGGGAGCCACGCTATTATTATGCATGGGACTGTTCACCGGATGCGGCGGGAAAGATTATGATTTTTATATTTTCAATGTGAAAAGTGAAAATGCGGATGCACTGGAAAAAGTATGCAAGGCCTATGGAGAAGAGACGGGTCAGAAAATTAAAGTCTTTTCGATTGGTACCACAGACGGTATAGACCTTTTAAGGGCAGATATGAATTCCAATCACAAACCGGCGATCTATTCCGTGAATGCGGAAACAGTGCCGGAATGGGAAGAGGGAGGATTCTTAAAGGATCTTCGGGAAGCATCCACTCCTGAGATGCGGGAGCTTGCAGAAAGTATTCCCCAGGGGATGCAGCTGTCTTCCGGAAACGGAACGAACTATGGCATACCTTATAATGTGGAAGGTTATGGATATATTATAGATACGAAGATGGTAGATGCTTTGTTTGGGGAGAAGAACACCATGAACTGGCTGGAAGATTTTAAAACAGCCACCTATGATGAATTTGAAGCACTGGTAACAGCCGCTGACGATTACATAAAAAATGGTACAGGTGGAACTGTTCATTTGAGCGGAAATGAATATACTTTCCAGCCGGAAAAAAATGAAATTTCTAGTCAGCTCAATGGTGTCTTCTCCGTGGCAGGAGCTGAGAAATGGACTTATGGTGACCACATGAGCAATTTTGCATTAAACGCAGTGCTTGACAGCCTGTCAGCAGCGCAGAATGCTACCGATGAACAGGTGGATGAATTAAAAACACCCCTGGAAAAATCCATACAGGTGGAGGAACTGATGACTAGCCATGCGGCAGGGGCAAAGGGGACATTAAAGAGAAGTCCTGATTTTATTAACTCCACAACCAGCGGATATGATCAGGCAATCCAGATTTTCGCAGATCATAAATCCATTTTTATCAAGCAGGGAAACTGGGTATACAGCAATATAGAGAAGATTAATCCGGAAATTGTCAAAACCATTACCATGCTGCCTGTGAAAATGCCATTTACCCAGGAGGATATCAAGATACCGGGAATGACTGTAGAAAAATTTAACAGCTCAGTACCGGAATTTGTTCCCAGTTACTATGCCATCAATAAAAAAGCAGAGCCCGAAGAGCAGGAAAAAGCAGAAAAATTCCTATACTGGCTGAATACATCAAAAGAAGGCCAGGATTTTATTATCAATGATTTTGCTTTCATCCCATTTACCGCAGATGCATCCGTAGAATTTGAAAATCCCTTAAATAATGCACTGATTGGATATCTGAGGGAGGGAAATGTGTTGTCAAACCCATTTAACGGAGCACCGCCTACCTGGGGGCAGGAAGTGTATGGCAAGATCCTGATGGAACAGTATTTTATCAAGGAAGACTGGGAACCGGATGCTTATGAAAAGATTGCAGATGAATGTATCAGCCAATGGAAAGCCTTAAGAAAATTAGGGGAGGAAGATTAAGATGGAAAAATATTATAAGAAATGGTTTAAGCCGTTGCTGCTTCCGGCAGTCATACTGTTTGTAGGAGTTATTATTATACCTTTTATCATAGGTGTGTTCTATTCATTTTCCGCATGGAGGGGAACTTATTTCCACGGCGGGGCAAATGCATTTGAATCTTTTGTAGGACTTCGTAATTATGCTAAAGTATTTCAGAACAGCCAGTTTCTGGACGCTTTGATTTATACTTTAAAATTCACCCTTATGGCAGTGATTGCCGTGAGTGTGGCAGGCCTTGTTATGGCGATGATGATCAGTATTTTAAGAAAGGGCAGCGGTGTTTACCGTACGATCTTTTTTATGCCGAACCTTCTTGGCGGGCTTGCGCTTGGCTTTATCTGGCAGTTTATATTCCAGATCGTATATTCAAAAATGTTATTTGGAGAAGAGGGACTTCTGCATATTCCATTTTTAACGAATATGACCCAGGATTCCACAAAAACCCTGGTTGCCCTGGTCATCATGGTAGTCTGGCAGATGGCGGGCTATATGATGCTGATCTTCGTGGCCGGAATCAATAATATTTCCAGTGATTTGTATGAGGCAGCTTCTATTGACGGAGCAGGAGCATTTACCAAGTTCAGAAAAATCACGCTGCCAATGCTAATGCCGTCCTTTACCATTGTATTATTTTTGACCTTATCCAATTGCTTCAAACTGTTAGACCAGAACGTAGCGCTTACAGATGGTAACTTTAATACCAGACTTCTGGCATTACAGATCTTAAGAACGACAAAGGATACCAGACCCCCGGATTATGGTCTTGCACAGGCACAGGCAGTCATATTTTTTATCTTAATTGCAATTGTTGGATTGATACAGGTATCCTACACTAAGAAAAAGGAGGTTGAAATGTAATGAAAAGAAAAGCAGGAGCAGTTCTCGTACGCATTTTACTGGTCATTATGGCAGTATATACTTTGTTTCCAATCGCATTTCTGGTTTTGAACTCCTTTAAGAGCCAGGCTGAAATTGTAGATTCACCTATGGCACTTCCGGCGGTATGGACCCTGGATTATATTAAAAGTGCCCTGAATCAGATTCATTTTGTACAGGGATTTGGAATTACCCTTTTCATCACTGCAGTTTCGGTGTTTGTCCTGGTTATCGTATCTTCACTTGCTGCATGGATGATGGTAAGAAATAAAACGAAATGGTCTCAGGCAGCATTTTTACTGTTCACGGCTGCCATGCTGATTCCTTTTCAATCAGTCATGTATCCGCTACTCAGTGTATTTGATATGCTGCAGCTTCGGAATCTGGCAGGGTTGATTCTAATGTATTGTGGTTTTGGACTGAGCATGTCGGTTTTCTTATACCATGGTTTCTTAAAAAGCGTTCCCCAGTCTTTAGAAGAAGCGGCTGCCATCGATGGGGCGACCATTTTTCAGATGTTTTTCAAGGTGGTATTTCCCATGCTGAAATCCACCACGGTTACGGTAATTATTTTAAATGGTATCTGGATCTGGAATGATTATCTGCTGCCATTTCTGACTATCGGTAATTCAGAGTATAAGACCCTGACCCTGGAGCTTTATTTTGCAAAAATGGTATCAGGACAATACAGTAACTCCTGGGAACTGATTTTCCCGGCGGTACTGGTTACGATTATTCCAATTATTATCGTATACCTGTTTTTACAAAAATATATTATGAAAGGAATTGCCGATGGGGCAGTAAAGGGATGATACCATGGAAAAAAAATGGTGGAAAAGCGGGATTGTATACCAATGTTATCCGAAAAGTTTTCAGGATTCCAATCATGATGGCATTGGGGATATACGGGGAATTATAGACAGGCTGGACTATCTGGAGGATCTTGGAGTGGATGTCCTGTGGATCTGTCCGGTATATAAGTCTCCTATGGATGACAATGGTTATGATATTTCTGATTATTATCACGTAGACGAAAGCTTTGGCACGGATGAGGATCTGGACCTTTTGATCACGGAGGCAGGAAAAAGAGGTATAAAGATATTAATGGATCTGGTCGTAAACCATACTTCTGATGAACATGTCTGGTTCCAGGAAGCATTGAAAGATCCCCAGAGTGAATATGCAGATTATTATGTCTTTAAAGAAGGGGCAGATGGGGGGCCCCCTAATAACTGGCGTTCCTATTTTGGCGGTTCCGCCTGGGAAAAAGCAGGAGATAACCGTTATTATTTACATGCATTCAGTAAAAAGCAGCCGGATCTGAACTGGGAGAACCCGAAACTGCGGGAAGAGATCTATAAAATGATCAATTACTGGCTGGATAAAGGCATTGGAGGATTTAGAATCGATGCCATATCCAATATTAAGAAAAATTTTGAAGCCAATAACTTTGAACCGGACGGAGAAGACGGACTTTGCTTTGTGGGAAAAGGCATCGCCAATCAGCCAGGGATAGAGGTATTCTTATCTGAATTAAAAGAAAGAACGTTTCAGCCCCACAACAGTATGACGGTAGCTGAAGCAAATGTCCCGGACTATCTGCTGGATCAGTTTATTGGTGACAATGGGTTCTTTTCCATGGTGTTTGATTTCAGTTATGCAGATATTGATATTCCACAGACCGGGGAATGGTATAAGCCTTCAAACTGGACACTGAAGGATTTAAAGCACAATATTTTCCACAGCCAGCTGGAAACTCAGAAAAGAGGGTGGGGAGCCCTTTATCTGGAAAATCATGACCAGCCTCGTTCTGTTAATAAATATTTGCCACAGGGAGAGATAAATTATCATAGTATCACTATGCTGGCTTCGCTCTTTATGCTGCTTCGCGGAACACCCTTTATTTATCAGGGACAGGAAATCGGTATGTGCAATATTCCCATGGACAGCATGGATGACTATAATGATCCTGCAACAAAGGACCAGTATCAGCGTGCGGTGGAAGCAGGAATGACACCGGAGCAGGCATTTAAACTGGCAGGCAAAAGAAGCCGCGATAACAGCAGAACACCAATGCAATGGAGTAATGAGAAAAATGCCGGTTTCTCCGATGCAGATAAAACCTGGCTCAAAGTAAATGAAAATTACCCCGAAGTAAATGTGGAGTGTGAGTTAAAAGATGATAAATCCGTTCTGAACTATTACAAAAAATTAATTCAGCTGAGAAAATCCGGAGAATATAAAGAAATTCTGACAGAAGGGGAATTCATTCCCGCTGATACAGAAGATGAAAATGTAATTGCCTATAGGAGAGTGACTGCAGAGGGTGAGGTTTTAGCTATACATAATTATCAAAATAGAGAAGCCAAGATGGTACTAGAAGGCAGCTGGGAAAATATTCTGAGTAATTATGGAGATATGAAGCTGGAAGGAGACCGGGTTTTACTGAGGGCATATGAGGCATTAGCAGTTGGAAGAAAGTAGTCAGTGCTGCGCAGAAACTTTTTAAAATAGATGTTCCTCTCTAAGAAAATGGAATTATGTTTACATGCTGCTCTAAATGAAATATAATAGCACAAGAGTATGTTTTATAAAATGCTGCTGACTTCATGGGACTGTTTTGTAGTCCGGAGTTAAATTAGAAAGTTAATGGAGAGGAACAACAAAATGGAACAGACAGTTGTGAGAATAAAAAAAGGCGAAGGCCGCTTATTGAAATCCGGAGGAATGTGGATTTTTGATAATGAAATTGACCGGATTGAGGGAGATTTTATCAATGGGGATATCGTCTGTGTAGAAGATTTTGACGGATATTTTCTTGGACGTGGATTTTTGAATACCAGATCAAAAATTACAATCCGAATGATGTCCAGAAAGAAAGATACACAGATTGATGATGCATTTTTGGAGATGCGTGTGAGAGATGCCTGGGAGTATCGTAAGGCAACTGTGGATACATCAAGCTGCAGGCTTATTTTCGGAGAAGCAGATTTTTTTCCGGGACTCGTTGTGGATAAATTTGCGGATGTTCTTGTAGTGGAGTCACTGGCACTGGGCATTGACCGTTTAAAAGTAAAGATACTGGATTTGCTGAAGAAAGTTCTGAAAGAGGATGGCATAGATATTCGTGGTATTTATGAGAGAAGTGATGCAAAAGTGCGCCTTCAGGAAGGTCTTGAAAGAACGAAGGGCTTTCTTTCAGATCCTTTTGATACTAAGGTGGAGATTGTAGAAAATGGAGTAAAATATATCGTAGATGTGGAAGACGGACAGAAGACAGGATTTTTCCTGGATCAGAAGTATAACCGCCTTGCAATCCAAAAACTGTGTAAAGGCAAAAAAGTTCTGGATTGCTTTACCCATACCGGCTCCTTTGCGCTAAATGCGGGAGTGGCAGGAGCATCAGAGGTCCTGGGGGTAGACGCATCCGAACTTGCGGTGTTACAGGCAAAAGAAAATGCTGCTTTAAATGGTTTGGAAGAACGTGTCTGCTTCCTTTGTCAGGATGTATTCGAACTGCTTCCGGAACTTGAGAAAAACGGTGAAAAATTTGACGTTGTCATACTGGACCCGCCGGCATTTACAAAGTCCAGGAATTCTATTAAAAATGCGGTAAAAGGTTATCGGGAGATCAATCTCAGAGGAATGAAGCTGGTAAAAGACGGCGGCTACCTGGCTACCTGTTCCTGCTCCCATTTTATGGATCCGGAACTATTTGCCAAGACAATCCGTGAAGCGGCAGGCAATGTACATAAAAGGCTTCGGCAGGTGGAATACAGGACACAGGCAGCAGATCATCCGATACTCTGGGCAGCACAGGAATCATATTATCTGAAATTTTATATCTTTCAGGTTTGTGACGAAAAGTAGGGAATTGCTGTGAAGCCTGAATCATATAATTGCTGGGCAGTCTGAATTTATGTTGACATAGACTAAGTACTGCAATATAATAAATGAAGTGTAAAAGCACATTAAATTAGTCAGGAAAAGGAATGTTCTTATGATATGCATTTTAAGTAATGTAATGAGAAGAAGAGAAGGCTTTGGACAAAACAGAACGATGAAACGTTGTGCAAAGCCTGATAATAGATAAGCAGATGCTTGGTTTCAT
This sequence comes from Robinsoniella sp. RHS, assembly GCF_001029355.1. Taxonomy (NCBI): domain Bacteria; kingdom Bacillati; phylum Bacillota; class Clostridia; order Lachnospirales; family Lachnospiraceae; genus Robinsoniella; species Robinsoniella sp. RHS. The sequence goes on along the minus strand of NZ_JNGB01000001.1, from coordinate 222,912 downwards.
CGGAAATGGGCAAAAGTGTAGGATGCTATACTTCTTTTTTGTGTACCATTTTCCGGTGACAGATGCATGCGGCAAGAGGCTGTGGACGATGTTTTGTCTGCAGCCTTTTGTTTGGGAAAATATTTCCGGATAGAAGGCGGTCTCAGGCGGCCTTCTTTTTGTGGGCAAAAATATGAAAGAATGGAATTGCGGGCAGAGTAAAGCACCGTGCAGGAGGAAGAAAAGATGGAACATCAATCAAATCAAGAAGAAAATATATTAGGAACAGGGTCTATCGGCAAGTTAATTGCGAAATTTGCAATCCCCAGTGTTGTGGCGATGCTGGTTAATGCCCTGTACAATATTGTAGATCAGATTTTTATAGGAAGAGGAGTTGGTTATCTGGGAAATGGAGCCGCAAATGTGGTTCTTCTCATAACGCTGGTGACCCTTGCACTATCGCTGCTCATTGGAGATGGAACAGCAGCGTACTTTAGCCTCCGTTTGGGAGCAGGCGAAAAAGAGGATGCAGCAAAGGGTGTGGGCAATGCGATTCTGTTGATTACATCCGTCAGTGTTCTGGCAATGGCTGTGGGTATGCTGTTTTTAGAGCCGATTCTCAGAGGCTTTGGAGCAACGGATACGCTGATGCCTTATGCTAAGGATTATGGATACATCATAGTAATGGGGCTTCCTTTTATTATGGTCAGTACGTCTTTAAATTCGGTCATTCGCGCAGATGGGAGTCCCAAATATGCAATGGCGTCCATGATCATTGGGGCATTGGTTAACGGATGTCTGGATCCGGTATTTATTTTTGGCTTTGGATGGGGGATAAAAGGAGCTGCCTGGTCTACATTTATCGGTCAGATGATCTCATTCATCTTATCTGTCTGTTATCTGCGGAAGTTTCGCTGCATTAAAATTACAAAGGAAATTTTAAAATTACGGTTTCAGACGGTACGTGAAATATGCGGGCTAGGCATTTCAAGCTTTATAGACCAGCTGGCATTTTCCATGGTCATGGTTGTGAATAATAATTTAATTGTCCATTATGGTGCGGCAACGGTATATGGAAGCGAAATTCCCCTGACGGCGTATGGAATTTCTATGAAAGTTCAGGAAATTTTATTTACGGTGCTTCTGGGTATTGGAATAGGTATGCAGCCAATTGCTGGCTATAACTATGGTGCAAAAAATTATGCACGTGTAAAAAAGACATATCACATGGCAATCATAATCGGGACTGTCACATCGGTGGCAGCTACGGCACTGTTCGTATTTTTCCCGGAGCCGATTATTCAGTTATTTGGAAATACAGAGCATAAATTATATATGGAGTTTTCTAAGAAATTTTTCCAGACGTATTTCCTGTTGTATATTTTCTTTGGGTTTCAGACAATAACCGGTGTATTTTTCCAGGCGATTGGAAAACCGGCTCAGGCAGCGGCTATTTCCCTGTCATATCAGTTAGTGTTTAAAATATTGTCGGCAGTCCTTTTAACATCTGCAATCGGATTAAATGGTGTGCTGTGGTCCGGTCCAATTGCAGATCTGCTTACGTTTCTGATTTGTTTTACGCTTATAGCGATTCAAATGAAAAAGCTGGGTCAGCAAATAAGCACACAGACAGTTAAGTAAGTGTAAATTGATGGATAAGATGGTCAGGATTAGGTGAAAACCCACCTTCTTTAAGAAATTGGAAATAATTTGGATTTGAAATTAATATAGTATCAATGGTATTTTATATAAAATAATTGTATAATTATTTTAACAGAATAACATCAGGCAGTATCTTAATACAGTGAGTCTGTAATGCCTGATATAAAAGGGAAGGAGGTACCGATTATGACCAAGATTGAGCATTTGAAAAAAATACTGGAAGAAAGCCGGTATACGGTAGTATTATGCGGATCAGGGATGATGGAAGAAGGAGGGTACACGGGTGTAAAAAAACCTTTGCGGGCATATGAGATTGAACAGAAGTATGATGCATCACCGGAAGAAATCTTCTCAAGTGCTTTTTACAGTACCAGACCGGAACAGTTCTTTGATTTTTATATTCATGAAATGTTGCAGAATCCGCCGGTAATTACAGAATCCGGTCCTGCGCTGGCAGCCATGGAACAGGCAGGAAAACTCCAGTGCATTATCACTGCAAATATCTACGAGCACGGCAGGCAGATGGGATGCAAAAATATCATTAACCTTCATGGGAGCATTTATCATAACCAATGTCCGCGCTGTAAAAAAGAGTACACCCTGGATTATATGTTAAATGCCAAAGGTATGCCGATCTGTGAGACTTGCAAGATTCCCATACGCCCCATGGTTTCCTTGTTTGGTGAAATGGTGGACAGTAGGCTGATGACGAAAACAACGGAGGAAATCGAAAAAGCAGACGTATTGCTTTTGCTGGGAACAACGCTTACATCTGAAGTATTTGTCAATTATATTAAATATTTTGAAGGCAGTAACCTTGTCATCATCCACGATCAGGAACACTATACAGATACAAAAGCAGATCTGGTAATCATTGAAGAACCAAGAAAAGTATTGCCTCTGTTAGGATATTAGTATGATGTAGTAAGCAGGGATAAGAACAGGCTTTGGCATATTTTGCTAAGGCCTTTTTATACGCTCTTGAAAGGTGGATAGAACGATGCTATACTATAGAAAGTTTAAGAAAAACCATACATAATCAGAAAACATAGGAGAGCTGCACATGAAAACTTCAGATTTTTATTTTGATTTACCTCAGGAATTAATTGCTCAGGATCCATTGGAAGACCGTTCCAGTTCCAGACTTTTAGTATTAGATAGAGAGACCGGAGAAATCCGCCATCAAATTTTCAAGGACATCGCTGCGTACTTAAATCCCGGGGACTGTCTGGTAGTAAATGATACAAAAGTAATTCCGGCACGTCTTTTTGGGACGAAAGTGGGAACAGATGCAAAGATTGAGGTACTTTTACTCAAACGGAAAGAAAATAATATTTGGGAGACTTTAGTCAAACCGGGAAAAAAGGCAAAACCAGGTACAAAGATATCATTCGGCGAAGGATTATTAATGGGTGAAGTCATCGATGTGGTTGAAGAAGGCAATCGTTTGATTCAGTTTTCTTATGAAGGGGTCTTTGAAGAAATCCTGGATCAGTTGGGCCAGATGCCGCTTCCTCCGTATATTACACATCAATTGAAAGATAAAAACCGTTACCAGACAGTCTATGCAAAACATGACGGATCTGCAGCAGCCCCTACAGCAGGACTGCACTTTACACCGGAACTTTTGGAAGAGATACAAAGGAAAGGGATTAAAATAGCTCACGTTACACTTCATGTTGGACTTGGAACTTTCCGGCCTGTTAAAGTAGAAGATGTGACGGAACACCATATGCACTCCGAGTTCTACATTGTAGAAGAAGATCAGGCAAAATTGATCAATGATACAAAGAAAAACGGCGGGAAAGTTATCTCTGTTGGGACTACCAGCTGCCGAACTCTGGAATCAGCCACGGATGAAAATGGCATCTTAAAAGCGGGAAGCGGATGGACAGAGATTTTCATCTACCCGGGTTATCAGTTTAAAATGATAGATCATCTGATCACGAATTTTCATTTGCCGGAATCCACTCTTTTGATGCTGGTTTCTGCACTTGCAGGGAAAGAGAATATTATGAATGCTTATGAGACGGCAGTGAAAGAAAGATATCGGTTTTTTTCTTTTGGGGATGCAATGTTTATAGTATGACCGCAGATATGATACAGATATGATACGGAAATGAGAGCGAAAGGCGTTAAGAAAATATTCAAGTATGGTGTTGCTTTTAGTAGTAAAAAAGTTGAAATATCAGTGATGTAGTTTAGATTGAATTCTTTCCAAATATCGGTTATAATCATTAATAATTATAAAATACAGACAACAGTTCATGGAAGACAAATACCCAGGAATACTTGTTAGATGATAAAGAGGAAGAAGGTGAAGTTTTGAGGTGGAATGTGGCAGCGGAATGTATTTCCGTAGTTTTTCTCGTTATCATCTGGTCTTATGCAAGAAAAGGGGATTTGCTTCCATCCTTGAAGAATCGTTTATTTCAATGCTGCTTTTTGGCGACGTTTTGTGCTATGGTTTCGAATATATTATCTACGGCAGCGTTGGCATTTCCCCATTATGTCCCATACCAGTTTTCCTGGGCAGTGACAATCATTTATTTTATTTCAACTCCATTAATGGGAATGGCTTATTTTTTCTATACTACAGCCACAGTATATGAAAATCACAAGGGCATTTCGAAAGTGATTGGTTGGTCAAGTATACCAGGCATATTATATCTGCTTCTGGCGATTGCTAACCTGCCGTGTAAATTACTGTTTAATATAATGCCGGACGGCACTTATACGCAGGGACCGCTTATAATTACCACCTATCTGGTATTCTACATATATTCCCTTGCGGCTATGGTTATTGTACTGATTAAGCATTCCTGGATAGAGAAAAAAATACGCCGGATATTGGCGATCTTTCCGTTTATAGCTATGATTGTTATTGTAATTCAGCAGTTATTTCCTAATATATTGCTGTCGGGATCTGCGGCAACCAGTGCTTTGCTGCTGATTTACCTTTATCTGCAAAATAAGCAGATTTCTTTTGATTATCTCACGGATATACCAAACCGGCAGGAATTTTTGAAAATGCTGGAGCTGATGATCAGGAAGAATGAAAAAACATCGTTTACGATTATCGTATTATCACTGCGTGGTTTTAAGCAAATTAATGATACCTTTGGACAGCAGAGCGGTGATGCATTTTTAAAAGCAGTCAGCGCATATCTGCATACGATTATTGAAAAACAGTATTTGTTCCGGTTTAGCGGTGACGAATTCGCCATTTTGGAAAAAAACACAGAGAAGGAAAAGATTTATCACATTATCGATACCCTTAAGGAGAGAATGACTATTCCCTGGACGGTAAAAGAATATAGCTGTATAATCCAGTCTGCAATGGGAATCGTGAGTTATCCCGAAACGGCGGATAGTGTGGAAGGTCTGATTAATGGAATTGAATATGCAGTTTCTAAGGCAAAGCAGGACCGGACAAAGGCAGTCTGTTATTGTGGACAGGAAATGATGCGGGAATTAAGACGCAGAATACAAATCGCTGAGATCCTGAAAGCAAAATTAGAAAGCAATGATTTTGATGTGTACTATCAGCCAATAGTAGATACCAGAACCAATAAATTTGTCCTGGCGGAATCGCTCTTGCGAATTCCCAGCTCACCCATTGGTGCGGTTTATCCGGATGAGTTTATACCTATTGCAGAAGAGACAGGAATGATTATTGAGATGACCTATCAGATTCTGGCAAAAGTATGCCGTTATATAAATCGTTTGATGGAACAGGGTATTGAACTGGATGGAATTCATGTGAATTTCTCAACAGTACAGTTTACCCAGATTGACCTGGCTGAGAAGGTTTTGAATATTATTGAAGAGCATCACACACCATATTCAAAAATTAAGATTGAAATAACAGAAAGTGTTCTGGCTGAAAGTGCACAGTTAGTAATCGGATTTGCGGAGGAGATGCATAAGCATGGCGTAATGATGGGACTGGATGATTTTGGAACAGGATATTCAAATATTGTATCGGTTATGGAAACGCCTCTGGATGTAATTAAAATTGATAAAAGTCTGGTATGGTCTTCTATGACAGTACCGAAATCAGCAGGGATGCTGCGCAGTATGACAGGCATTTTTCACGACATGGATTTAAAGGTACTGGCGGAAGGCGTAGAGACGCCGGAGCAGGATCAGTTTATAAAAGAATCCGGTATTGACTATATTCAGGGTTTCTTATATGCACGACCTATGCCGGGAGATGACATGCTGAAATTATTACAGGCAGAAAAATGAAGCAGTAAATGACAGGAGAGCAGGACAGTTGATGAATTTTAAAAGCTATGAGCATAAAGCTCAGTATTATGAAACAGATCAGATGGGGATTATCCATCATTCCAATTATATCCGCTGGTTTGAAGAAGCAAGAATTGACCTGATGGAACAGACGGGGCTTGGATATCAGGCAATGGAAGATGCGGGGATTATAAGCCCTGTACTATCTGTGAAATGCCAATACAGAACGATGGTACATTTTAACGACATCTTATTAATTGAGGCCAGGTTAAAAAAATATAATGGCATTAAAATGACACTGTCATACATAGTACGGGATAAAGAGACGAAAGAAATCCGCTGCAACGGAGAAAGTGAGCATTGCTTTCTTTCGAAAGAGGGAAAGCTTTTATCCTTGAAAAAAAGTAATCCTGTTTTTGATCAGATGTTTCGGGAGATCTTATGCAGGGATTGATAAAATTATAAGTAAGGGACAGCTTTTTGATACATATCATAAGTCCGGTATTTTTTATATTGTCTGTGAAGAAGCAGATTTTGGGGTTGGAAGATTTTCAACTGCAATAATGCTCATGGAAATATGGAAAATACCGGATTTTTGCAGTAATGAAATAATCAAAATAGGTCGAAAACTTTAAAAATGACTGTGTTGAAGAGGTGCAATTTAAATAAGGAGGGATAATTTGATATAATTGTTAATATAATAACAGATTTTTTGCAAAATATTTAAAATAATATATAACTTGACACAATTTAAAGCGAGTGATAGAATAATTATATACAAAATACCGAAATAAAATGGGTGGTGATTTGAAAAATAAGTGATAATCACTAACAGAAAAGTATGAGTAAAAGGAAAATGGCACAGCGGGGTGTCTTTTTTTTAATACTTTTATAAGATTTGCAGGGTTAGTGGAAACTAAAAACGGATCAATTTAAAGGAGGTATTATTAATGGGTGATGTTGAACAATTAAGGCAGGAGAGAACCCGGATATTTCAGGATGTATTTGATAACAAGATTCCAAAACGTGTACCGATTAATGTAAGTCTGACGCTGGAAGTTGTTGCGGGATATGCGGGAGTGGATGGAAAAGAAGCAGCATGGCATCCGGAGATTCTGATGCAGGCTGCAGATGAATTGTGCCAGAAAGTGCCATCCGATATCTGCGTATTCGGCGGTACGATCCGTATGCCGGATTCTTATCAGGCGCTTGAATCGAATAACTTTAAAATGAATAAAGCCGGGCTTATGCAGCATCCCAACACAGTAGGTCTATTGCCGGAAGAATATGATGATTTTATTGAGAATCCATTGGATTGTCTGATTGAGAGGATTCTACCCAGAAATTATAGTGCACTGGATTTTGAAAAAGACCCGGTCAGAGCGATGTTTGCATTAAATCAGGGGATGACCGCAAGAAATCAGTATATGATGAAAAATGGCGCCATTATCGGAGCTCTGACTCAGAAATACGGCTTTTACGCGGCAGATCCTGCAACGAAAGGCATGTGTTATGCACCGCTTGATATTCTGACTGACAATATGAGAAGCTTAAGCGGCATGTGTATGGATCTTCGCAGGAAACGTGATAAAATCGCAGCTGCGGTGGAAGCAGTATATCCGTTTAATTATATGGTCGGTATTCCTAAGAAGATCAGTAATTACGGACAGGTATTCTTCCCACTGCATCTGGCGACTTATATGAAAGAAAAAGATTTTGAAAAATTGTGGTGGGAACCATTCCTTCGCCAGGCAAATGACTATGCATCCCTTGGACTTCACATAAATGCATTTTGCGAGCATGATTGGATGCGTTACCTGGATTATCTCTATGAAATGCCTACCGATACATACCTGACATTCGAGATGGGTGATGCGAAGCTGGTAAAAGAAAAACTTGGTAAGAAGCATATACTTGCCGGTCTATTTCCTCTTGGAATGCTCAGAACAGCTACCAAACAGGAATGCATTGACTATACAAAAGAATTCCTGGATATCATGATGCCGGATGGTAAATTTATCTTCCAGTTTGACAAGGGAGCATTAACATATAACGATATTAACCTTGAGAATCTGATTGCTGTCTGCGAGACTGTACGGGATTATGGGGTATACAAAAATGCGGGTGAGACTGCAGGCATGCAGTTTAATAAAGAAGATTATATGCACTCAGAAGTGGCACCTCTTCAGAGTAAGTATTACAGAACCTGGGAGCAGTATCGGGAATTAAATCCGGAGACACCGGAAAGTGCCAGAGAAGTTGTTATGAATCTGGAAAACGATATTATAAAATATCTGTATTTCTTATGTGAATAAAATTGCGGGAATATAAAACAAACGAAATAAATATTGCGGATGGATAGGAGGATTTTTTATGGCTGATTTTGATAAATTGAAGGATGCAATGGGTGATCTGGAGGAAGATGATGTATTAGAGATGCTGGAGAAGGTAATGGAGGACGGCGGTTCACAGGCTGGTGAGGCAATGAAAGCGTGCCAGGAAGGTATGAACATTGTTGGCGAACGCTTTGCAAGCCAGGAGTATTTTGTATCTGATCTGATTTTTTCCGGTGAGTTAATGACAGAAGCCATGGATATTATACGTCCTGCACTTTTGTCGCAGTCCAGTGAAAAAGTAGGGAAAATGATTTTATGTACCGTGGAAGGAGATCTCCACGACATCGGCAAAAATATTGTAAAAGCCATGTTGGAAGCAAGCGGCTTTGATGTTGTGGATATGGGGATTGATGTTCCGGCAGCAGAAATTGTAAAAAAAGCAAAAGAGGAAGGCATTCATATTATCGGACTGAGCGGTGTTCTTACACTGGCAATTGATTCTATGAAAGCCACAATCGAAGCATTTAAAGAGGCAGGATTGAGAGAAGATGTTAAGATCGTAATCGGCGGAGCACCGGTTACAGATAAAGTATGTGAACTGGTAGGTGCAGATGCCTGGGCAATTAATCCGGCAGATACAATTAGAACTTGTCGTGAATGGTCCGGCAGTGCAGCATAGGTGGTGAATATATGATAATTATCGGAGAAAAAATTAACGGTGCTATACCCTCTACTGCGAAAGCAATAGCAGCCAGGGATGAAGAATTTATACGTAATCTGGCAATCCGCCAAACGGAAGCAGGGGCCGATTTTCTGGATGTGTGTGCAGGCGGAGCTCCGGAGAAGGAGTTAGATGATCTGACCTGGCTCATGAAGATTGTTCAGGATACCGTAGATACCCCTCTTTGTATCGACAGTCCGAATCCTCAGATTCTTAAGGAAGTGATGCCTCTGGCTAAAAAGAGTGGGATTATTAACTCTGTTTCCGGAGAAGGAGATAAATGTGAAGTTATTTTCCCATTATTAAAGGATAATGATTGGGAAGTGGTTGCGTTAACCTGTGATAATAAAGGCATTCCGGCAGATGCGAAACGTAAGACGGAGATCGCATTCGAATTAATTGAAAAAGCGTCTGCTTATAACATCGCACCGGAACGTATCTATATTGATCCGCTGGTATTGGCGCTTTCCGCAGTAAATGACTCTATGTTAAATTTTATGGAAGCAATCCGAAATATTAAAGAAAAATATCCAACAGTAAAAATAACTTCAGGTTTATCCAATATATCCTATGGGATGCCTTACCGGAAAATAGTAAATCAGAATTTCCTTGCACTGGCATTATCTGCAGGAATGGATTCTGCAATTGTAGACCCGACAAACCGGGATACTTATGCAACGATTTTAGCTGCAGAAGCCCTGCTTAATCAGGATCGGTTCTGCCGGAAGTATAATAAAGCGTACCGGGCTGGGAGAATTGGACCAATAAAAGACAAGTAAGCAGAGAAGGAGGCGTTTCGAAAAGTTATGAAAACTACAATTATAGGTTGTAAAACCCTTCAGGATGAACTGGAAACCGCCCTCCAAAAAACCGGATTATCTTATCCGATCATCTGGGTTGAGTCGGGACTTCACAATACTCCGGATAGATTAAGAGCACGGTTACAGGAAATATTCAGTAAAATTACAGATGCCGAAAGAGTGCTTGTGGCGATGGGATTTTGCGGGAATTCCGTGCAGAACTTAAAAGCAGGAAACTTTGAAGTTATTATTCCAAGAGTAGATGACTGTATTACCCTTTTACTGGGATCGGTTCAGCGAAGAGAGGAGATAGCCAGACAAAAGGGAACATATTTTCTCAGCAAAGGATGGCTGAACGGGGAACAGAATATATGGGCAGAATATCAGTATGCCCAGAAGAAATACGGGGTAAGAAGGACAAAATCACTTTACAGAGAAATCTTAAAGCATTACAAAAGGCTTGGTATACTGGATACCGGATGCTATCCCATTGAGAAGCTGATGGAAGAAACAAAAGAAATAGCAGCTACACTTGAATTAGAACAGGAAAAACTGAGTGCATCTGTGGATTATCTGGTGAAATTATTGAAAGGCCCCTGGCCTGCAGGACAATTTCTTACAGTCGCCCCGAATGCAATTATTGAATATCGGGATTTGTGGTTGAAATAGGACTTGCGCTACAGGACTTACAAAAAGGCGGTATCCGCATTTACGCAGATACCGTCTTTTTACATTTCCTTCGTGCCGGTCACGGATAAGTTCATAGATGCGTGCCTGGAAAACGAAACTCAGTTATTTAATCTTGCAAGATCCTGGTAAAATCCAGGATAACTGATATTTACACAGTCCGCATCTTCAATATGCGTCGTGCCGCTGCTTGCCAGGGCAGCAATTGCAAATGACATTGCAATACGATGGTCTTTATGGCTTTTTATTGTACTGCCGTGAAGCCCGGTTCCGCCTTTTATAATCATACCGTCTTCCGTTGCCTGTATATCTGCGCCCATGGAGGCCAGGTTATTCACCATTACGTCAATGCGGTTAGATTCTTTCACTTTTAATTCCTGAGCATCTTTAATAACCGTTGTGCCTTTGGCAAAACAAGCCAGAACGGCTATAACGGGAAGTTCATCAATAAGTGTAGGTATCATGGAACCGCCCACCGTAATGCCTTTCAGGCTGCTGTGACGGACTAGGATATCTGCAGTAGGTTCGCCGTTGTCACAATTTTCATTTAACAGTGTTAAATCTGCGCCCATTTCCCGGCAGACATGGAGGAGACCATCTCTGGTAGGATTTATTCCCACATTTTTAATCAGTATTTCAGAACCAGGTACAATCAATCCTGCTGCAATAAAATACGCAGCGGATGAAATATCTCCGGGAACGGATACGCTTTGTCCCTTTAACACGGGATTTGGCAGGATGGTTGCAGTAGTTCCTTTACAGGTAACATTTCCACCGAAATAATTCAGCATAATTTCTGAGTGGTTACGGGAAACGAATGGTTCTGTAACGCTGGTAGGTGTATCTGCATATAGTCCGGCAAGGAGAACGGCCGATTTTACCTGGGCAGAAGCCACGGGTGAAGTATAATGTATCCCGTGCAGATGCTTTCCAATGATCCGAAGAGGAGCACAGCCGTTATCCCGGATGCTGATAAGCTCAGCCCCCATCATGGATAACGGATCAATAATCCGCTTCATGGGACGTTTCTGGATCGATTCGTCACCGTTTAAGATACTTTCAAATGACTGTCCGGACAGAATACCGGATATCATACGTGTAGTTGTACCGCTGTTACCGGTATCCAGGGTATCAGTTGGAGCTGTCAGTCCATGGAGCCCTTTTCCATGTATGCGGATGCAGTCCGGGGTATTTTCAATATCAACACCCAGCTTTTTAAAACAGCTGATCGTAGAAAGGCAGTCAGCTCCCTGCAGAAAATTTCTCACTTCTGTAGTTCCTAAGGAGAGTGCGCCGAACATAACGGCACGATGTGAGATGGATTTGTCACCGGGAACTGTGATTTCTCCTTTTAAAGCTTTTGTTTTTGTGAATTCCATAAAACCTCCATATGTAAATCATCCGTTTAGAAAAGTAAAATCCTATCGCTCATAAATGGTATAGCGGTATTTTCTTAATAAATCTACGGCCTTTTTCAATGCGTTTTCTTCATAAAATTCTACCCGCAGGACACCTTCTTCGAATTCACGGTTGTGTACGATCCCGATATTCTTAATACTGATGCCATTGGTGGCAAGAATGGTTGCAAGAGCAGCGATCCCGCCGGCTTCGTCTACCATATCACAGTAAAGCATATGAACCTTTTTCAGAGGACCGCTGGAAGAGTCCGAGATAGAATCCCTGTATTCCCTGGAGCTGTCAAATAATTGATAGATATCCTGGTTATCTTTTTCAGTTAAAGCAGTTTTTACCTGGTTCAGACTATCAATATAGCGGTTTAGAACAGTCAGGATATTACCGCTGTTTGTCATGCAGATCTGTTCCCACATTTCTGCAGAAGAAGAAGCAATTCTGGTAATATCTTTAAAGCCTCCGGCTGCAATTGTTTTCATGGTTTCATTCCCCGTATCAGAATCTTTTACCAGATTTACCAGAGTGGAAGCGATGATATGGGGCAGGTGGCTGATGGCAGCTGTAGCAAAATCATGTTCTTCATAATTTAACACAAGGGGTATTGCTTTTAATGCTGATACAAATGTTTTATACTTTTGTACCATTTCTGCAGGGACAGTAGCTGATGGAGTAAGGATGTAATATGCATTCTCAATTAAATGCCGCTTAGCATTTCGAATCCCTGTCTTTTCACTGCCCGCCATGGGGTGCCCTCCTATGAAATTATCTTCCATATCAAGGGCAATGACTTTCTCGTGGATATCGGTCTTAGTGCTGCCTACATCTGTCAGAATGCAGTCTTTTTTTATGAAATCCTTTAACTGACAAAGATAAGCGGCATTGGATTCAACCGGTGCGCATAAAAATATATAGTCGCAGCTGCCAAACTCCTGTGTAATTCCTTCGCAGGCAGCATCAATAATGCCTTCAGCCAGAGCATAGTCAATGGTTGACTGACTTCTGGTATGGGCGATTATTTTCGTTTCCGGGTAAAAATAGCGGATGGCTTTGGCAATCGACCCGCCAATGAGTCCAAGGCCGATAAAGCCAACGGTTACATCATTCATTTAAATGTCCTTTCTGCAAGTTTTGCAAATGGTATCAGTTCGTCAGAAAGTCCATCGAACTGTTCAAAAGTCAGTGACTGCGGTCCGTCGGAGAGCGCGCAGGCAGGATTGTTATGTACTTCAATCATCAGTCCGTCTGCTCCGGCAGCGATTGCACACTTAGCCAATGGTGCTACATAGGCTCTTACTCCGGTAGCGTGGCTTGGATCAACGATGATTGGCAGATGGGACTTGGATTTAATTACAGGGACAGCACTGATATCCAGTGTATTCCTGGTGGCAGTTTCGAAGGTACGGATTCCTCGCTCGCAGAGAACCACATTTGGATTCCCCTCCGCGATAATATATTCCGCAGCATTTAACCATTCATCAATTGTTGCAGCAAGACCACGTTTTAATAATACCGGAAGTCCGGAACGCCCTGCTTCTTTCAGAAGCTGGAAGTTCTGCATATTTCTGGCACCGATCTGGATCATATCCACATACCTGGCAGCAGCTTCGATAGCTTTTTCACTGATTACTTCACAAATAGTGTTAAGCCCTGTTTCCTCCCTTGCGGTTTGCATGTAACGGAGTCCTTCTTCTTCCAGTCCCTGGAATGAGTATGGGGAGGTGCGTGGCTTGTATGCACCGCCGCGAACAAATGTTGCGCCTGCTTTTTTAACAGCGTGGGCGATTAAAAGAAGCTGTTCCTCAGATTCAACCGCGCAGGGACCGGCCATGATTGTTAAGTTGTTTGGTCCGATCTCCGTATTGCCCACTTTAATTACGCTGGGTTCCGGATGGAATTTTTTGTTGGATAATTTGTACGTTTCTGTTACAGGAACAATCTTATCAACACCGGGAGCGATTTCCAGATTCTGGTTGGATAGTTTAGTTTTGTCTCCAACTACACCGATAATCGTTACTTCCTGGCCCTGTGACAAATGGGTTTCTAATCCTTTGGATTTTATTAACTGCACCACGTGGTCAATATTTTCCTGGGGTGCGTGAGGTTTCATTACAATAATCATAATTTTATTCTCCTTCTATGTTTAGCTCCTGTTATTCTACTATTGAAAAGCTCTTCTGTCAATACTTTGACGCTTTAACGCGGCGAAAATTTGGGGTTAAAAAAATATTTGTTAAAAGTGAATAAAATACTTGAAATATTGTGACAATTTTAGTAAAATATATCCATAGACTAAACAAGGGATGACAGCAGTGTCATTCGCAAATAACTAGTATTGGAGGAATTTAATATGAAAGTGTACACATCAGACAGGATTCGCAACGTAGTTGTCTTAGGGCATGGTGGAGCAGGTAAGACCAGCTTAGTAGAAGCAATGGCTTATTTATCAGGAATTACCAGCAGATTAGGCAGCGTAACAGAAGGCAATACCGTAAGTGATTTTGATAAAGAAGAGATCAAAAGAAAATTCTCAATCAGCACATCCGTTGTACCGATTATTTGGAATGATGTCAAAGTGAATGTTTTAGATACCCCCGGATACTTTGATTTTGTAGGTGAAGCGGAAGAGGCAGCTGCAGCAGCAGATGCGGCGGTGATTGTTATTAACGGTAAAAGCGGTGTGGAAGTAGGTACACAGAAGGCATGGGATCTCTGTGAGAAGTATAAGCTACCCAGAATGTTCTTTGTAACGAACATGGATCTGGATAATGCCAGCTACCGTGAAGTAGTAGAACAGCTTACCGATTTGTACGGAAAAAAGATTGCGCCAATCCATCTGCCTATACGTGAAAATGAAAAATTTGTAGGATATGTAAATGTTGTTCGCAAAGCGAGCAGGAAATGGGTGGATAAAGGTCAGAAGGTTGATTGTGAGACTCCTGAATATTCATTAGAATATCTGGAGAAATACAGAGAAATCTTATTAGAGGCTGTTGCAGAGACAAGCGAAGATTTCATGGACCGCTATTTTAGCGGAGAAGAATTTTCTGTTCATGAAATTATGGCAGCGCTGACCGTAAATGTTTCCGACGGTTCCATTGTTCCGGTATCTATGGGTTCCCCGGTAAATATCCAGGGTGTCGCTAATCTTCTGGATGACATCGTACAATATTTCCCAAGTCCGGATAAAAGAAATTTTGCTGGAATTAATATGAAGACCAAAGAGATCTTCGAAGCGAATTACGATTTCGCCAAGGCAAAATCTGCATACATTTTCAAGACAATTGTAGATCCGTTTATTGGAAAATATTCTTTGATAAAGGTATGCTCCGGCGTTATTAAGAATGATGATACTCTGTTTAATTATGATAAAGATTTAGAAGAGAAGATTAATAAACTGTATGTATTTGAAGGAAGTAAGCCAATTGAAGTTACGGAATTGCATGCCGGGGATATCGGGGCAATCGGAAAACTGTCCCATGCACGTACCGGTGATACGCTGTCTACAAAGACAACTCCAATCCAGTTTGGCAAGATGGATCTGTCCATTCCTTATACATATAAGAGATATAAGGCAAAGAACAAAGGCGATGAAGATAAGATCTCACAGGCATTGACGAAGATGATGCATGAAGACCTGACCATGAAAGCAATAAATGATGGTGAAAACCGACAGTCTCTGCTCTATGGAATGGGAGACCAGCATTTGGATATTATCCAGAGCAAGCTGTTAAGTAAATATAAAATTGAAATTGACCTGGATAAACCAAAGGTTGCATTTAGAGAAACTATCCGTAGGAGTTCCGATGTTGAATCTAAATATAAGAAACAGTCCGGCGGACATGGACAGTATGGTCATGTTAAAATGCGTTTTGAGCCATCGGGTGATCTGGAAACGCCATATGTGTTTGAACAGGTCGTAGTGGGCGGTGCCGTACCAAAGAATTACTACCCGGCAGTAGAAAAGGGAGTTCAGGATTCTATGCAGAAAGGCCCGTTAGCAGCATATCCGGTTGTGGGTGTGAAAGCGGTACTCTATGATGGATCTTACCATCCGGTAGATTCTTCTGAAATGGCATTTAAGACAGCAGCAGTGCAGGCATTCAAGAAGGGCTTTATGGAAGCTTCCCCGGTACTTCTGGAGCCAATTGCATCATTGAAAGTAATTGTTCCGGATAAGTATACGGGTGACGTTATGGGCGATATGAATAAGCGCCGCGGCCGTGTACTTGGAATGAACCCGGATTCTAAGGGGAACCAGGTTATTGAAGCCGACATACCTATGACAGAACTTTATGGATATTCCACAGCACTTCGCTCAATGACAGGCGGAAGCGGAACCTTCTCATATGAATTCGCACGTTATGAGCAGGCACCATCTGATATTCAGGCAAAAGAAGTTGAAGCCAGAGCAAGTAAAGTAAATACAAATGAAGAATAAATTGGAATAGGAAAAGGGGGCAGAAATTTTGCCCCCTTTTTGTAATTAGAGATATACCTGTCCTGTAAATATACCGGATACAGAATAGCGGGTGCAGCTGTTTTCTAAAACAGGATTTCTAGATATTGTTGTATATATTTATGCCAATAATGAAATGATACCTTATATATTGGCTGAAGTGAAGCAGCCCGGTTACGGAATCAAAAACTCCCAGGGGGGCAGATGAAATCATATCTGGTGTCAGCACCCTAAGCAAGGAAAAGAGAATTATAGGAGAGTAAAAATGAAAAGCAGTACATGTGTATTATTATATGGATTAAAAGATACGCCAAAAGGAGAGAAGGTCAAAGCAGTTCTTAAAAAGATGGGCATTGAAGCCAAAGATATTCCATTAGAAGAATACTACCAGCCCATAGGTCTGCTGGCAGGAATTCCGGGATTTCAAAAAGAAGAAAGAAAATACACCGGAGGTGGATTTCCGGATGAGATGATGGTGATGCATTTAAACAGCAGCCAGGTAGATGCCCTTTTAGCCAGGTTTCGACAGGAAGGAGTAGAGCGTATCGACCTGAAAGCAATCATTACAGAGTTCAACCGTTCCTGGAATTCCCTGCAGCTTTATTTAGAACTGCATAAGGAGCATGAAACAATGACCAGGCGAAATCCATAAGGCATATTAGTTAAACCAATAAAAAACAGCCCGCAAAAATCAGGAAGGGGGCTGTTTTTTATGTAAATAGGAGGTACCATATATAGTATAGGAATTGTAGTGCCTGCGGATGACATTACAATTCCGCCGTAAGCTAATAAATTCAATCTATTTTTTCAAAATAAGATGCATCCTTTCCACATACCGGACATATAAAATCTTCCGGAAGTTCGTCTGCTTCTAATATATATCCACAGACACTGCAGCGGAAGCCCTTTGTCTGGCTTTCCTGATAGGAAGGAGCATTTTTAGGAGTAGTACCTTTCTTTTTGCTATGATAATCGGCATAAGTCAGAACCTGGGAATCAGAAGGGATATCAGCTTCTGTAACTTCTCCAATTAAAATCACATGGGTATCAACGTCCAGTCTGTCTGTTACTTTACAGGAAAACCTTGCTGCAATACCCTCTGTGGGGTAGGGGTTTCCGTTTAAGTCACGCTCATAAGATGCCTGTTCAAATTTCTCGGCGTCCCTGCCAGACTGGAAACCAAAGGTTTTAATGAGTTCCATATCTACGTCTTCGGAAAGTACGACAGCAGAGAAAGATCCGGCACCCTCGATCAGACGCAGGGTTTCGTTATTCTTATTTAAGGCGATAGATAGTCTTGCAGGTGAGGAAGTCACCTGGGCCAGAGTGTTAATCACACAGCCGCCGTCTTTATTTTCATAATTGGCGGAAACGATATATACACCATAACTGAGTTTAAAAAAAGCTTTTGTATTCATTGTAAAATTCCCTTTCTTAATGTAATTCGGTGATCAGAATTTACAGCTATTGCTATATCATATCTTTCCACGGAAAATGTTTTTGTATTCCTATATTCGTATTATATAGCATAAATTTCCAAATGTCAATAACAATAATTATTACTAATATTGAATTGTTTCAGGTTAATTTGGGTTACCATCACAAAACTACCATTTATCATCCATGGATTCAACACATTTATCGATTATTCTAGTTGCATAAGATTTTAAGAAAAATTAAGACAGATGAAGATATCACTAATGGAGGGAAATATGGTAATGAAACAGAAAAACAAAAAAATGAAAATCTGGAAAGACAAGAAAAAGCGGAGATGGATATTGATCATCCTGGGAGTCTGTATAATCGGAGCTGGCGGTACTGCATTTTTCATGACCAGAAAAAGAATGCCGGTAGAAGCGGCGGTCCAAAAGTCACAGACGGCAACAGTGGAGAAAGGAAATATTTCCAATACCATTGTCGGTACCGGAACTTTAGAAGCGGATACAGCAAGTGGAATTGAAATACCTTCCGGGCTTGTCATAGATGAAGTGAAAGTGGAAAGTGGTGACAGTGTAAGTAAAGGCGATGAACTGGCTGTAATCAATCAGGCGTCACTGTTAACGAAAATCGAAGATACTCAGGAAGAAATTGCAAAACTGGATAAAGAAATTAATGAAGCAAAAGAAGATTCAGATGCAGATACCATTACTACCAGTGTCAGTGGCCGTGTCAAAAAAATTTATGCCGCATCAGGTGATAAAATAACAGATGTAATGTTAGAAAACGGGGCACTGATATTGCTTTCACTGGATGGAAAGATGGCACTGAAACTGGAAAATGTGTCCGGCATTGCAGCAGGAGACAGTGTAACTGTAACGCTATCCAGCGGTACAGAGAAAACAGGAACCGTCGAAAGTGTTTCCGGGAAGACCGGTGTAATTACCCTGACCGATTACGGACCCGAATTGAATGATACAGTTTCGGTTAAGGATTCTGATGGAAAGGAACTGGGAACAGGGAAGCTTTATATTCATCAGCAGCTGGCAATTACAGGTACTGCAGGAACAGTAAGTTCCGTGGATGTTTCGCTGAATGAATCGGTAGATGCAGACGAGACCCTGATTGAATTAAAAGAAAGTGCGTCACTGGGAACTTACCAGGAACTGCTGGCAGCCAGGGAAGAGCTGGCACAGTCACTGCAGGAGTTAATGAATCTGTCTGCAAACCCAACCATTACAGCTGATTTTGATGGAATCGTCCAGACGGTAAATGTAACGGCGGGCAGCAGTTCTTCCAATAGCAGTACTTCCGGCAGCAATTCCACGGGGAGTTCCAATTCCTCGAATGGAATGACAGGAGCATCCTATTCCTCAAACTCAGGCAGCCAGCCAGTCTTCGTGACTGCTTCCGTTAAAAAAGAGACAGCCGGAACAGCCAAGACAGTCGGAACAGCTGTGACAGCCGTAAACACATCGGAGTCCACAAAGGAGCCGGCACAAACACAGATCTCTATTTACACAGAGACAGAGCAAAATAAAACGGAGATTTCGGAATGCACACCGGATATCACAGCGCCTGTAAAAGGGGCTTCACCTCAGAATATACTGCAGGAAACACAAAGTTATGCCGGAAGCATAGTATGGAATCCTTCAGACAGTGTCTTTCAGCCTGCCACTACCTATACGGCGGCAATTACGCTGACGGCAAAGGAAGGATATCAATTTGCTGCCGGTATTGCACCACAGTTAAGCGGAGGTGTCATTTCCGGAATAACCTTAAGCGCAGATAATAGTATTCTAACGTTTTCCGTTGCTTTTCCGGCTACGGCAGAAGAGGCTACAGAGAAGCCGACAGATACACAGACAGACCCGGTAACGGAAACTTCCGGGGGAAAAGAAACAGAGACAAATCCTCAGCCGTCAACAGAACCAAAAGAAACACAGCCTCAGACAGAGTCAGATACGAAGAATGAAAAGGACAGCAATAAGCAGTCTGAGTCACAGAAAAATACGGACAAAAACAACGGACAGGATACCAATGGAAAGAGCAGTGAAAATTCGGATAATCTAACAAATGGTAACTTAACAAATAATACAAATGGGAATAACAACAGTGGTTCCGGGAATAGTGGAAGCGGCAGTGGAAATGCAGCACAGACAACTGCAAGCGAAAACAGTTCCACAGAAAGTAAATCCAGTTCAGACGACACAACTTCCACTGCATCATCTGGTTCGAATGTTTCCATAATGACGGTATCGCCCCAGGACAACGTAATTCTTACCGTAAATGTAGATGAATTAGACATCTTATCGGTAAGTCTGGATCAGGAAGCGGAGATTACCTTTGATGCCATCGAAGATCAGACATTCAAAGGCAGCGTAACAAAGATTTCCAACTCGGCCAGCTCCAGCGGCGGAGTAACAAAATATCCGGTACAGATCACTATACCGAAAGATGCGTCAATGCGCATCGGAATGAATGCGTCAGCAACTATTACAATTGAGAATAAAGAAAATATTCTGCTGATACCGATGAATGCCCTTCAGGAACGGGGAAATAAAGTATTTGTCTATACCAGCGAAGACGAAGAAGGTGCATTATCCGGAGAAACAGAGATTGAAACAGGATTGTCAGACGGAACAAATGTGGAGGTAGTAAGCGGACTGGGTGAAGGAGATACCGTCTACTACAATAAAACAGGATCTTCCTCCTCTAATACAGAGGGTGGCTTCATGGGAGGTATGCAGGGTGGTGAAATGCCGTCCGGAGGTTTTGGCGGTGAAATGCCATCCGGAGGCGGAGGACCAAGTGGAAGTTCGGGCCAGATGAAGGCACCGGGCGGACAGTGAGGTGACGGCAATGATTATATTTCAGGATGTTTGTAAATATTATCAGATTGGCGGGGAAGAAGTGAGGGCTTTGGATCATGCGAATATGAGGATTAAAAAAGGAGAATTCGTCAGCATTATAGGACCTTCGGGAAGCGGTAAATCCACGCTTATGAACATTATAGGGTGTCTGGATGTAGCTGATTGCGGGGAGTATTATCTGGACGGACAGGAGATAGAACAATATTCAGAACGGGAACTGGGCAGGATACGGAATCATAAAATCGGATTTATTTTTCAGAATTTTAATCTGATTCAGAAGATGACGGCAGAAGAGAACGTGGAACTCCCTTTAATCTATCAGGGTATCCATGCTTCTGAGCGTAAGAGAAGGGTTATGGAAGCGTTAGAAAAAGTGGAGCTTTCCAGCAGGATGCATCATAAACCCACAGAGTTATCCGGCGGGCAGCAGCAGAGAGTTGCAATAGCGAGGGCACTTGTAACAAGTCCCTCTCTGTTTCTGGCAGATGAGCCTACCGGAAATCTGGATTCCAGAACCGGAGACGATATCATGAGCCTGTTTCATGAACTGCATGAACAGGGGAATACCATTGTGTTAATTACCCATGATAACAAAGTGGCAAAACAGGCACTGCGCAGAATTCATATTCTGGATGGTCATGTAAAGGAGGTGGAGTGATGGTCTTTCAGTCCTTAAAAATGGCATGGAGTGCCATAACCTCGAATAAAATGAGATCCTTTTTAACCATGCTGGGAATTATCATCGGTGTAATGTCGCTGGTAGTACTGGTCTCTATCGCAAATAGCGCAACGACTTCTGTAACAGATGAGATTTCGAATATCGGAACGAATCTTTTAACGATCCGGATCGAGGATAACAAAGAAAATCCGTTGAAATTATCCGAACTGTCAGACTTTACGGAAAATGAGGAAATTGCTCTGACAGCACCAATAGCCCAAAGCAGCGTAACAGCAAAAAGCGGATATACCAGCAGTACGGTTACCACATATGGAACAACAGGCTCCTATCTGGATATACAAGGCAAGGAATTGGCTTATGGGCGTTTCTTAAAAGCGGCAGATATTGACAATCATTCGAATGTAGTGGTATTAAATGAGGATGCGGCTACGGAGATTATTGGGCGTGCTAATGCAGTGGGAGAAAGTATTTCCTTAGACGGCAGAAGTTTTTTAATTATAGGAATTATCAAGAGTGACGAGACCAGCAGTAAATCATCATCCAGATCATCGGGAAGCTCTGGATCAGGCAGGGGGAGTGCTTCTTCTAAAAGTTCATCGTCCACCAGCACCTCTTATGCAAGCCTGGACGCCTATATTCCCTATACAACGCTGACAAGAATTGCCAGCAATATATCATCAGAAATCACGACGTTCTATGCCACAGCTACCAGTGAAGACAGTCTGGATGCAGCAGAAGATGCCATGTCAGAAATGCTGTTAAAGCGTTTTGGACAGGATGAGGATGCATTTACCATACAAAACCAGTCTACGCTTATGGAAACAATGAGCAGCGTAACCAACACCCTTGCTTTGATGCTGGGAGGTATCGCAGCGATCTCATTAGTTGTGGGCGGTATTGGGATTATGAATATTATGCTGGTATCCGTAACTGAGCGTACGAAAGAAATCGGTATCCGAAAAGCAATCGGGGCAGGCAGGGGAAGCATTATGCTGCAGTTTATGCTGGAAGCATTGATGATCAGCCTTTTAGGGTGTCTGTTTGGGATATTTTTGTCCTGGGTTATTTTGCAGGCAGCCGGTATGATTATGGATTCCATGAGTTTCCAATTGTCCAATCAGGTAGTATGGATCGCTGTAGGTTTTTCCAGCATTATCGGGGTAGTCTTCGGTATTTATCCGGCAAATAAGGCGGCAAAAAAGCATCCGATAGAAGCGCTCAGATATTCCGGGTGACAACTATAAATGAGCAGGAGCTTTGTCAATAAGCAAATAAAAACGTCCAGACATTATTATCTGGACGTTTTCAAAATCATAATTTTGATAACATCATCATGATTTCATTGCTTCTGGAAATGAACTTTGTCATTTCTTCCGGAGCCAGCTGTTTGTGGCTTAAGAGTGCAAGATCGTATAACTGCTCACACATCATCGGAATATTTTCAGAATCTTTGTTTTCAAAGATATATTTTACTAATTGATTATTAGCGTTTAATACAAGGGTTTCGGAAGATCCAAACATGCCTGGATCCATACCGTACATATTGTACATCTTCATCATATCCTGCATACGTCTGCTTTCTTCAGAAAGAGTCATTACAGAAGAGATGTTTTCGTTTTTCAGCTTTTCAACTTTGACTTCCAGTTTTTCTTTGCCAAGAACTTTGCGGAATAATTCAGTAAGTGTATCTGTAGTTTCCTTTAATTCTTCAGCATTTACTTCTTCCTTGAAGTGCTCTGTCACGTCGGAATCGATGCGCTGGAATTTAACTTCCTCATTTTTTTGTTCGATATGGCTGATGAAAGCGGAATCAATGTTGTGCTTTAAGATAGCCGCATCCAGACCTTCCTCTTTGAACATATTAATGTACTGGCTCTGCTGTACTTCATCCGTAACATAGAAGAGTGTAGTCTTTGGCTTTTCCGATTCTTTTTTATCTGCATCTTCTGTGTTATCGGCACTGGTTTCTTCAGCAGCAGTTTCCTCGGTTTCCGGTTCGTCTTTTTTGTTCTCTGCAATGAAATCAGGCAGAGTCAGATAATTGCTTTCCAGGTTTTTTACAAGAATGTAATCCATCATCTTATCACTGAACTTGCCGTCTTTTAAGCAGCCGAATTTGATGAATGGGCTGATGTCATCCCAGTATTTTTCATACTGTTCACGGTCTGTTTTGCACATGCCGCTTAATTTGTCAGCTACTTTCTTGGAGATATAATCAGCGATTTTCTTAACAAAGCCATCGTTCTGAAGAGCACTTCTGGATACGTTAAGCGGTAAGTCCGGACAATCGATGACACCTTTTAACAGCATCAGGAATTCAGGAATTACTTCTTTAATATTATCTGCGATGAATACCTGGTTATTGTATAACTTAATGGTACCTTCAATAGAATCATATTCCGTATTGATTTTCGGGAAGTAGAGGATACCTTTTAAGTTAAATGGATAGTCCATATTTAAGTGAATCCAGAATAAAGGTTCTTTGAAATCCATAAATACCTTACGGTAAAAATCTCTGTATTCTTCTTCTTTACAGTCATTTGGATGCTTGGTCCAAAGAGGAGCAGGATCACTTAAAGATACAGGGCGTTTGTTTATTTTTACTTTATCCTTTGCAGGAGAAACTTCCACGATTTCTTTTTCACCGTTTTCGTTTTCTTTTTCTTCCGTTTTTGCTTCTTCGTGGATATGTTCTACAACCACATCATCTTCACGAAGATCTGCTTCATCGATGGTTTCGAATTCCTGCTCTGCATTTTCCTTGGAAAGGAAAATTTCTACAGGCATGAAAGAACAATATTTTTCCAATACTTCACGAGCGCGGTATTCGTTAGCGAATTCCAGGCTTTCTTCGTTTAAGAAGAGTGTGATTTCCGTACCTACGGTATTTTTATTCCCATCATCTAAAGTATATTCGGTGCCGCCGTCACATTCCCAGTGAACCGGGACAGAACCTTCTTTATAGGAAAGAGTATCGATGTGTACTTCTTCAGCAACCATAAATGCTGAATAAAAGCCCAGACCGAAATGACCGATCATTTCGTCGTCGTTTGTTTTGTCTTTGTATTTTTCAAGGAAATCGGTTGCACCGGAAAATGCGATCTGTGTGATGTATTCTTCTACTTCATCAGCTGTCATACCAAGACCGGTATCAATAAATTTTAATGTTTTCGCTTCCGGATTTACTATTACTTCAATTTTGTTTTTGTGTTTTTCCGGGAATGAGTATTCACCCATTACTTCCAGTTTCTTTAACTTTGTGATTGCATCACATCCGTTGGAAACCAATTCACGGAAAAAGATGTCATGGTCAGAATATAACCATTTTTTGATAATTGGAAATATGTTTTCGCTGTTAATTGATAAGCTTCCTTTTTTGTTGCTCATAAGTAACACTCCTTTTGTAATTATTTCATTTTTATCTAAAGCTAGTTTAATACGGGAAAAATAAATTGTCAAGAAAAAATTAGCACTCAATCAAGATGAGTGCTAACAAATTTCTATAAACTTTATAAACAAATTATAAACTCATCCATTTTTTGGATATAAACATAAAAAATACCTGAGTTGGAAAGAATAATGGTAAATGTTCAGAGTAGCTCAAATGCAATTTCTTTCTGCCTGAGAAATTTCTGTACCATGGTATCCCAGGACTGCTCCAGTGTTTTATCCATTGTAAAGATTCGGATGGAAGAACCGGTGATACAGCTCAGATTATGTCCATCATATTTTAAATTTAAAAACAGGCCGTTGATATCAGAAGAGGACATAGGCAGTTTAGTCTGAACTAACAATTTTTCAAGATTGGCAGGGGAGAGCTGAAAGACAAATTTAAAATTCAGCGGCGTGCGCTTTCCTTTAATTAATTCAAAACAATAGGGACGTAACTGCATCCAGGACGAATAATTGGTATTGGAAAGGCCTCGTTCTTCCAGTTCATCCGGATTGTAATAATCTTTTTGCAGGCGGCCGTCAATATGAAAGGTATTATAAGTAGTAATAACGGCTTCAGACAGCAGAAAATGGTCAAAAGTATCATTCAGCAATAGTTTTGACATAAATTGTTTGACATCTAATATATGTAGTGCGATCAATTTTTTGCTCCTTTTTTCATAAAAAATTTCATCTGTTATTATTATAACCGCAATGTAAGAAGACGGCAAGCAGGGATTCAGCCGGAAATGGAAAAAACCCCTTTTCAAACGAATTTATATGTGCTATGATTATGTGGTATTAAAAACTACATAATAAGATATGCTAATTAGTACTAGTACATCCTTGTGCAATTAACAGTGAATAAAGACGCAGATACCAGGCATTTTATTTACCAATAATTATGCAATGCTGTACAAGATTGTACTTGATGAATATTCTGCATGAGTGATGCAAGATTTTAGGAGGAATTTTTAATGGATTACAAGATAATTATTGACAGCTGCGGCGAATTGACAGAAGAGATGAAGAAGGACGGTCATTTTGCTACAGCATCACTTTCTATGCAGGTGGATGAGTGCACAATTGTGGATGATGAAACATTTGACCAGGCAGATTTTTTAAGACGGATTGCAGCTAGTCCGAACTGCCCTAAATCATCATGTCCATCACCGGAAGCCTATATGAGTGCTTTTGACTGCGGAGCGCCGAGAGCTTATGCGGTTACGCTGTCGGCGGAATTAAGCGGCTCTTACAACAGCGCAGAGCTTGGCAGAAAGTTATTTTTAGAAGAACATCCGGATAACAAGGTTCATATTTTTAATTCTCGTTCAGCATCTATTGGTGAGACCCTGATCGGTTTGAAGATACAGGAATGCGAAAATGCGGGCATGGAATTTGAAGAAATTGTGAATACCGTAGAAAAGTATATTGCCGGACAGAGCACCTGGTTTGTTTTGGAGAATCTGGATACCCTCCGGAAAAATGGACGTCTCAGTAAAGTAAAGGCATTTGTGGCAACGGCGCTTAAGATCAAACCGGTAATGGGAGCTACACCCGAGGGTACCATTGTACAGCTGGATCAGGCTAGAGGAATGAATAAGGCATTGGTTAAAATGGTAGATTTTATAGTCGAGAAGGTAGAAAATTCGGAAGAAAAGATTTTGGCCATTTCTCACTGCAACTGCCCGGACCGTGCTAAAATGATAAAAGATGCTTTATTGTCCAGATTATCACTTAAGGATATTTTTATTGTTGATACCGCAGGTATCAGCAGTATGTACGCTAATGACGGTGGAATTATTATTGTTGTTTAAAATAATTGCCGTATAAATGTCAAAACAAGTAAAAAAAACATGCAATTCCTACAAATCTGTGATATAATATAAAAAATATGCTTAAAGAAATGACAGATAGCAGAAGTAAGGAGAAGAACATATGAGTCAGGAGAAAGTAGACCGCTACAAACAAGAAAAAGCAAATCGTGAAAAGCTTCTTAAAAAACAGAAACGCAATAAAATGCTCATGAAGCTGGGCGGTTTGGCAGTATGTCTTGTCATTGTAGGCTGGGTAGGTTTTTCGGCTTTTAATAAGTTCTATACACCTCCGGTGAAAAATTACGAGGTGAAGACTACAGCCGTAGACGATTATTTACAGGGATTAAATGAAACGGAAACAGAAGCAGCAAAATAATGGACAGCCGGAGTGCGCAGCATTCCGGCTGTAACTTTTTGGTAATGAGGAAGACAAGGAGGAACCGGAAGGTTGCAATTTGATTATATTATAGAAAATAAAGAGGTATGTATTTTACGCTGTTTTGGGGAGGGGAGAAAAGTAGTGATCCCAGGACAGCTGGAAGGATACCCGGTGACTGCTCTGGGAAAATATATATTTTCCGGGGCGTACGACGGGGATGGCGGCAAAAAAGCCATTTGTGCCGACTTGCCGGAAGAGGTAATTTTACCGGAAACCGTACAGACAATCGGTGATTATGCATTTTACGGGTGCAGACAGCTTAAGAAGATGGCATTGTATCAGGGGGTCCGTGAGATTGGCGGCGGAGCATTCACCGGATGTGCAAAACTATCCAGGCTGAAGATCAGTCTGGATGGCCCGATGGGATATTGTTTTAAAAATGTAATTGCTGAGTTAAATCATGAGGTGGAAGTAAAATTAAGCAGAGAAGGACAGACTATCGCCAGGCTGCTGTTTCCGGAATATTACGAAGAAGCTGTGGAAAATACACCTGCCAGGATTTTAGAAACCCGTATCCATGGTTCCGGATATACTTATCGGCAGTGCTTTCATAACGGAGAATTTAAATTTCTGGAATATGACCGCCTGTTTTATGATGCAAAAGCATGGGAATCCGAGGATTTCTGTGTACACCTGGCACTTTACCGCCTGGAATATCCCTTGCAGTTGACGGGGGAGCATGAGATACAGTACCGGGAATATCTGTCCGAACACAGTATAGCCGCAGGGATGTGGCTCATTCGTTCTGACCGGATGCATCAGCTGGATTTTTTAAGCAGCCAGATTGTATGGCAGCCGGAGATTTTAGAGCATCTGATACGTTTTGCAGGGGAGCAGGAGCGTATGGAAGCGGTGGGTTATCTGATGGATTATAAAAATGAACACTTTGCAAAAAAGAAAAAGAGCTTTGATTTATAATACTGTGGCGCGCAGATGTCAGAAAGCAATTATAAAACACGCGCTAGAAAGGAGTTAATATGACCGAAGATTTTGCAGCGAGAGAGCAGGAGATATGGGACAGACTTTATCAGGCAGGTTTCGATATCCTGATTAACGCCAGAAATGAGTTATATATTCATATGCGTTTCCTTGACGTGGCACTGTCATCATTTCAATATCAGATGGATATGGAAATGAACAGTCTGGGAACGGACGGAAATGTTATT
This sequence comes from Robinsoniella sp. RHS, assembly GCF_001029355.1. Classification (NCBI taxonomy): domain Bacteria; kingdom Bacillati; phylum Bacillota; class Clostridia; order Lachnospirales; family Lachnospiraceae; genus Robinsoniella; species Robinsoniella sp. RHS. The sequence goes on along the minus strand of NZ_JNGB01000001.1, from coordinate 194,764 downwards.
TATTACAATGCCCGGTTCCTTGGGGGATTATTTCGGGAGAGCCGTACTATAATTAACCGTGCATATCTGCACCAGGTACTGCACTGCCTGTTTTGCCACGTAGTGGAAACAGAGAAACGTGAGGAAATCTACTGGAATCTGGCATGCGACATTGCCGTTGAATCCATTATTGACAGTATGCAGATACGCTGCCTGAAAAAGGGAATGTCCTGGCTTCGGGAAAGCACGTACCGGGAGTTAGGCAGGAGCCTGAAGGTGCTCACTGCAGAAGGTATTTATCTGGAACTGCAAAAAATGGATTTTGGCGTGAATAACCGAAAACTGGATAAACTGATCCTGGAATTCTGCAGGGACAGCCACCAGTACTGGAATAAACAAGAAGATTCGGAAAAAAACAGTGAAATGAACCAGAAATGGCAGGATATCAGGGAGCAGATGGAGATGGATCTGGATACTTTCTCTAAAGAATCCGTGGAGGCATCCGGAGGTTTGCGGGACCAATTGAAAGTCCGTAAAAAACAGGGAGATGATTACCGACGGTTTTTAAGAAAATTTTCCGTGTTAAAAGAAGAGATACAGGTGGATACGGATCAGTTTGACTATGCATTTTATACCTATGGCATGACCATGTATGGCAATATGCCGCTGATTGAACCGGTTGAATCCAAAGAAGTAATGAAGATTGAAGAATTTGCCATTGTCATTGACACTTCCATGTCCTGTTCGGGACATCTGGTGCGTCTTTTCCTGGAAGAAACTTATCATATTCTGCAGGAGAATGACAGCTTTTTTAGAAAAGTAAATATTCACATTATTCAATGCGATGAAAAGGTACAGCAGGACCGGAAGATTACAACGGAAGAAGAATTACAAAAATATATGGAAGAGATGGAAATAGTGGGAAGCGGAGGAACGGATTTTCGTCCGGCTTTTGCTTATGTGGATGAGCTTTGCAGAAGAAAAGAATTTACAAATCTCAAAGGCCTGTTGTATTTTACAGACGGATTTGGGATTTTTCCAAAGAATATGCCGCCCTATGAAACAGCATTTGTATTTATGCGGGAGGACTACGATGATACGCAGGTGCCTCCCTGGGCGATAAAAATAATAATAGATGAAGAGGAGCTGTCAAACCGGTATCCTGTTTAAAATGATAGATGATATAGGAGAATAGAAATGAATATTAAAAGAGCTAAGGAAGAAATTAAAAATTCCATTGAAGCATATCTGATGAAAAATGAATACGGAGAATATCAGATTCCGTCAGTGCGGCAAAGGCCCCTGCTTCTGATCGGCCCCCCCGGAATCGGTAAGACCCAGATTATGGAACAGATTGCGAAAGAGTGCCGGGTAGGGCTGGTAGCCTATACCATCACCCACCACACCAGACAGAGCGCCATTGGTCTGCCTTATATCGTTGAAAAAGAATTCCGGGGCGAAAAGGTATCCGTTACGGAATATACAATGAGTGAAATCATCGCTTCGGTTTATGAAAAGATCGAGAAAACCGGCATCCGGGAAGGTATTTTGTTTATCGATGAGATTAATTGTGTGTCGGAAACCCTGGCACCCACCATGCTTCAGTTTTTGCAGTGCAAAACCTTTGGAAATCAGAAGGTTCCGGAGGGCTGGGTGATTGTAGCTGCCGGAAATCCGCCTGAATATAATAAGTCGGTGAGAGATTTTGATGTGGTTACCCTGGACCGGATTAAGAAAATAGATGTAGAGGCGGACTTTTCTGTCTGGAAAGAATACGCCTACCATGCCGGCATTCATCATGCGGTGCTGTCATATCTGGAATTGAAGAAAAATCACTTTTACTGTATTGAGACTACTGTGGACGGCAAGCTTTTTGCAACGGCAAGAGGCTGGGAGGATTTGTCCCAGCTGATCAAGGTATATGAAGAAATTGGAAAGAGGATTGACAGGGAAGTGGTGTACCAGTACATTCAGCATTGGAAGATTGCAAAAGATTTTTCTAATTATCTGGAATTATATCAAAAATATAAAAAGGACTATCAGGTTGCAGATATTTTAAAAGGACACATTTCGTATGCGGCAATTGATAAAGTACGGCGTGCGGCATTTGATGAAAAATTAAGTGTAATTGGACTTTTGGTTTCCAGGCTGGATGAATTGTTCCGGATATGTTACCGCAGCGATGCGTTTGTGACAATGGTCTATGAGCAGTTAAAGTATTTTAAAGACAGTTTGGGCACTTATGACGGCACCAGGGACAATACGGATGCAAATGGTGCTGCTTATGATGCAATGACAAAGCTCACCCGTAAGATGGAAGAAGACACCGCCAGACTGCTTGCTGCAGAGCAGTTAACGAAGGAGCAGGAGCATATCCGCAGAAAAGCGGGTGCCCAGTTGGAATCCTATGAAAATCTGTTAAAAGGAGGAGACTATATTGACAGCCGGAAAGCTTTTGAAGCGGTAAAGGAAAGATTTGCAGACATCACGGATTCCCGCAGTACTTTGATACAAGAAGCGGAAGAGGCACTGAATTACGCGTTCGATTTTATGGAAACTGCATTTGGAGACAGCCAGGAAATGGTTATCTTTATCACAGAACTAAATACGGATTATTACAGTGTATGGTTTGTGGATGAAAATGGCTGTGACCGGTATTACAAATATAATAAAACGTTATTATTTGCTGAGAAACAGAAGGGGATTTTACATCAGCTGGATGAAATAGAAGAGCTTGGGAATATTTAAAGGCATTCGGCAAGTGTATGAAAACGAGAAAGCAGGCAGGACATATCAATTGCCGATATGTCCTGCCTGCTTTCTTGTTTCTTGCATGTATCTATTTATTTTTTATTTATTTTTTTCGATCTCAGCCATTTTCATTGCACGAACTTTTAGTGGAAGGCCAAATAATGTGATGAATCCATCAGCATCATGGTGGTCATATAATTCACCTGTGGTAAAGCTTGCTAAAGATTCACTATATAAGCTATATGGAGAAGTAGTGCCTGCTTTGATAATATTGCCTTTGTAAAGTTTGAATTTTACTTCGCCGGTTACATATTCCTGTGTCACATCAACAAAAGCCTGGATTGCTTCGCGAAGAGGGGTAAACCATTTTCCTTCGTATACGATCTGTGCAAATTTGTTGCCCATATCTTTTTTCGTTTCCATGGTGGCACGGTCTAATACTAATTCTTCTAACTGGTCATGTGCTTCCATAAGGATTGTTCCTCCTGGTGTCTCATATACACCGCGGGATTTCATTCCAACAACACGGTTTTCTACGATATCAACAATACCGATACCATGCTTTCCGCCCAGTTCATTTAATTTTGTAATGATTTCAGATACTTTCATCTGTTCACCATTTAAGCTGGTTGGAGTACCTTTTTCAAAGGTCATGGTTACGTATTCGCCTTCTTCCGGAGCTTTTTCCGGGGATACGCCCAGCACTAATAAGTGGTCATAGTTTGGTTCGTTTGCAGGATCTTCTAATTCCAGACCTTCATGGCTGATGTGCCATAAGTTACGGTCACGGCTATAGCTGCTGTCTGCTGAAAATGGAAGATCGATGCCATGCTCTTTACAGTATTCGATTTCATCTTCACGGGACTGCATGGTCCAGATATCGGTCATTCTCCATGGAGCAATTATTTTTAAGTCAGGAGCCAGTGCCTTGATGCCCAGCTCAAAACGGATCTGGTCATTACCTTTTCCGGTAGCTCCGTGGCAGATAGCAGTAGCGCCTTCTTTTCTGGCGATTTCTACTAATCTTTTTGCAATACCGGGACGTGCCATAGAGGTTCCCAGTAAATATTTATTTTCATATACAGCACCTGCTTTTACGCATGGCATAATATAATCGTCACAGAATTCATCAATGATGTTTTCAATATATAATTTGGAAGCTCCTGACAGACTTGCTCTTTCTTCCAATCCGTCCAATTCATTTCCCTGTCCACAGTCGATGCAGCAGCAAACTACATCATAATCAAAATGTTCTTTTAACCAAGGGATGATTGCGGTCGTATCCAGACCACCTGAATATGCCAGAATAACTTTTTCTTTCATAGGTGTATCCTCCTAAATATTATGTATTATTTGATTGCTTTTCGCTAATGACTACTATACATCAACTGTCATAATTATGCAAGAGTAAATTTACATAAATTCTAAAAATATTTTTGTGTGATTCGGGGAAAAAAGCATAAGTTCTATTATATAGTAGAAAAGGCATATAAATAGGAAAGAAAGGAATTCTGGTATATCGAAGGCTGTCGGAAATAAAATTGCCGGGAAGAAAGTTTTTCCAGAAATTTAAAAAAAGTACTTGCATAATATACACATTCAATGTATAATTATGCGCATATTATTCATGCGGAGGAATTAAAATAAATGAAATCGCAACCCATACCCAGGAACGGCAGATATGCCGCAAAGTGGGGCGTGCAGATGACAGGATATTCAGCACTGTCAATATAAGTTTACGCAGGGAGGCACTAGAAGAAAAACACTTTACTTCGCTGAAATCTTATTATATATTAATAAGAAAGCAGCCTGGAGAAATGAGCAAGAGTTCTATTAGACTGGAAACAAAGGAAAAAAAGAAGAAAAGGAGTTTTGAAAATGATAAAAGCAGGAATTATCGGAGCAACCGGATATGCAGGCGGTGAACTTGTGAGGTTATTATTAGGGCATAAGGAAGTGGAAATTGCGTGGTATGGTTCCAGAAGTTACATAGATAAAAAGTATTCGCAAGTATATCAGAATATGTTCCAAATCGTAGATGCAAAATGTATGGATGACAATATGCAGGAGCTGGCAGATCAGGTGGATGTGATTTTTACTGCTACCCCTCAGGGACTTTGTGCTTCACTTGTTACCGAAGAAATACTTTCCAAAGTAAAAGTCATTGACCTGAGTGCGGATTTCCGTATTAAAGATGTAAAGACCTATGAGGAGTGGTATAATATTTCCCATAAGACTCCGCAGTTTATTGGAGAAGCAGTATATGGATTATGTGAAATCAACAGGGAAGCGGTGAAAGCGGCGAGACTGATTGCGAATCCGGGATGTTATCCTACCTGCAGTACATTGTCGATTTATCCTTTATTAAAGGAAGGATTGATTGATCCGGCTACGATTATTATCGATGCTAAATCCGGTACTTCCGGAGCAGGACGCGGTGCAAAAGTAGATAATCTCTACTGTGAAGTAAATGAAAATATCAAAGCATACGGTGTTGCCTCCCACAGACATACTCCGGAAATAGAAGAACAGCTGGGCTATGCGGCAGGAGAGGAGATCCGGATTAATTTTACACCTCATCTTGTTCCTATGAACAGAGGAATTCTGATCACTGCGTATGCTTCATTGAAGAAAGATGTCAGCTATGAAGAAGTGAAAGCAGTTTATGATAAATACTATGAGAATGAGTGTTTCGTACGTGTACTGGATCAGGATGTATGCCCTCAGACGAAATGGGTAGAGGGAAGTAATTATGTGGATGTGAATTTCAAGATCGATAAGAGAACGAACCGCATTATTATGATGGGCGCTATGGATAATCTGGTAAAAGGCGCCGCAGGCCAGGCAGTGCAGAATATGAATCTGCTCTTTGGGTTTGATGAAACTATGGGATTACAGCTAGTGCCCATGTTCCCGTAAGATGGGATATTTGAAACGTTATTACAGTAAGGTAAATAGTTTCCACATATAAGGAGGAAGAATCATGAAGGTGATGGATGGAGGAGTTACTGCTGCAAAAGGATTTCAGGCAGCAGGGATTTATGCAGGGATTAAGAAAGACAAAAAAGATATGGCTATGATTTACAGTGAGGTGCCATGTGCGGCAGCAGGCACCTTTACCACTAATATTGTTAAAGCGGCGCCTGTTAAATGGGATATGGACGTGGTTTACAATTATCAGAATGCCCAGGCGGTTATTGCCAACAGCGGTGTGGCAAATGCCTGTACAGGAGAAGAAGGGATGGCTTATTGCAAGGATACCGCGGACACGGCGGCAGAACTTTTACATATAGATCCAAAGGCTGTTCTGGTTGCATCTACCGGTGTAATCGGCAAACAACTTCCCATGGTGCCCTTAAAAGAGGGAATCAGAAAAATGGTTCCTCTGCTTTCCGGGTCAAAAGAGGCAGGTACATTGGCGGCGGAGTCAATTATGACTACGGACACGGTAAAAAAAGAAATTGCAGTAGCGATTGAAATAGGGGGTAAAACAGTCACCATCGGCGGCATGTGCAAAGGCTCCGGCATGATTCATCCAAATATGTGTACCATGCTTAGCTTTGTAACAACAGACGCCGCAATTTCAAAAGAGATGCTGCAGAAAGCACTGAGCGCCGATATTAAAGATACTTACAACATGGTATCTGTTGACGGGGATACTTCTACAAATGATACGGTGCTTCTTCTTGCAAACGGAATGGCGGGCAATCCTTTGATCACCGAAGAAAATGAGGATTATAAACTTTTCCTTGAGGCTCTCAATTATGTGAATACCTGTCTTGCTAAAAAAATTGCAGGAGATGGAGAGGGAGCAACTGCGCTGTTCGAAGTCAGGGTAATCGGTGCCTGGTCCAAAGAGCAGGCAGTTACTTTAAGCAAGTCAATTATAACATCCAGTCTCACCAAAGCAGCGATTTTCGGACACGATGCAAATTGGGGGCGCATACTCTGTGCCATGGGATATTCCGGAGCTGACTTTGATCCGGAAAAGGTAGACTTATTCTTTGAAAGTGCAGCAGGAAGGTTACAGATTATTGAAAATGGAGTTGCACTGGATTACAGTGAGGAAGAGGCTACAAAAATCCTGTCTGAACAGGAAGTGACGGCAATAGCAGATATTAAAATGGGTAAGGAAACTGCCACGGCATGGGGATGCGACCTCACCTTTGATTACGTAAAAATCAATGCAGATTACCGCTCCTGATATTCATAAGCAAACAATAGTAAAAGTAAAATGAAAAGAGGATAAGGTTGAAAGAAAATTATGATATAGAAAGGTGCCACGGTGTGATTCTTTCAACCAGTTTTATTGTGGCAGTATTGCAGGCAAGCCTGTAATATGCAATGGGTATAATTATGGAAACAATGGAAAACTGGCTGCAAAAAGCAGGTGTATTAATAGAAGCATTACCTTATATTCAACGGTTTCACGGCAAAACGATTGTAGTAAAATACGGCGGAAGTGCCATGGTGGACCATCAGTTAAAGAAAAATGTAATTCGTGACGTAGCGCTGTTAAAGCTGGTGGGATTTCGTCCGATTATTGTGCACGGAGGCGGTAAAGAAATTACGAAATGGGTAAATAAAATCGGTCTGGAAACCAACTTCGTAAATGGTTTGCGGGTAACAGATAAGGCTACTATGGAAGCAGCAGAAATGGTTTTAAATAAGATTAACAAAGGTCTGGTTTCCATGATGGAAAAACTGGGTGTCAGGGCAGTTGGAATCAGTGGAAAAGACGGTTCGGTATTACGTGTTGACAAAAAGCTTTCCGGCGGAAAGGACATTGGATACGTAGGAGAAGTGAAGAAGGTAAATACGGAGTTATTGAATATTTTATTAGATAATGATGTAGTGCCTGTGATCTGCCCGATAGGCTCAGATGATGAATACCATTCCTATAATGTCAATGCCGATGATGCCGCATGTGCCATTGCCTCGGCGGTAGGAGCTGCAAAACTTGCGTTTTTAACTGATATAGAAGGGGTATACCGGGATCCGCTGGATAAGTCCACCTTAATCTCAGAGATGTCAATTCCCGAAGCGGAAGAATTCCTGGCAAGCGGAAATGTTGGCGGCGGGATGCTTCCCAAACTGCAGAACTGTATCGATGCCATGAAAGCCGGTGTTTCCAGAGTTCATATTTTAGACGGCAGAATCGAGCACTGCCTGCTGTTAGAGTTCTTTACGAACAGAGGGATCGGAACTGCAATCATGGGTGATCAGGAGGAACGATATTATAATGAAGACAATGAATAGCTATATGGAAGAAGCCGAAGAGGTCATATTACATACTTATAATCGGTTCCCCGTAGTATTTGAAAGGGGAGACGGAGTATACCTGGAGGATACACAAGGAAAAAAATATCTGGATTTTGCAGCAGGGATTGCAGTTTTTGCCCTGGGCTACCACTATCCGGGCTACGATGCTGCTCTGAAGAACCAGATTGATAAAATTATCCATACTTCTAATCTGTATTACAATGTCCCAATGGGTGAAGCTGCTAAAAAGCTGGCAGCATGCAGTGGAATGGATAAAGTGTTCTTTACAAACAGTGGAACAGAAGCGATTGAGGGAGCCATTAAAGCGGCCAGAAAATACGCGTATACGAAAGACGGCTGTACCGATCATGAAATTATAGCCATGAATCATTCTTTCCACGGAAGGAGCATTGGCGCGTTATCAGTGACGGGAAATCCTCATTACCAGGAAGCTTTTAAACCTTTGATGGGTGGAGTTAAATTTGCTGATTTTAACGATCTGGAAAGTGTAAAAGCGCAGATTACCGGCAAAACCTGTGCGATTATCATGGAAACGGTTCAGGGTGAAGGCGGTATCTATCCGGCGGACAAAGATTTTCTGGAAGGAGTTAAGGCAATCTGTGAGGAGAAGGATATTCTGCTGATATTAGATGAAATTCAATGCGGTATGGGACGAACCGGCAAGATGTTTGCCTGGCAGGACTATGGAGTGAAACCGGATATTATGACCTGTGCCAAAGCGCTTGGCTGCGGGGTTCCCGTAGGAGCATTTATTCTGAATGAAAAAACTGCAGGGAATTCACTGGTTCCCGGGGATCATGGAACAACCTACGGCGGAAATCCATTTGCCTGTGCAGCGGTTTCAAAAGTATTTGATATATTTGAAAACGACCATATCATAGATCATGTAAATGAAATTGCTCCTTATCTGGAAGAAAAGTTAGACCAGCTGGTTGAAAAATATGATTTTCTGGATACCAGAAGAGGAAAGGGCATGATGCAGGGGCTTGTGGTAAAAGGCCGTCCAGTGGGAGATATCGTCAAGAAATCTCTTGAAAATGGACTGATCGTTATTTCAGCAGGCAGTGATGTGCTGAGACTGGTACCTCCCCTGGTGATTGAACGTGAGCATGTAGATGAAATGATTGGGAAGTTGGAGACGGTATTAGAAGAAGTGTAAGGACAGTTTTAGATTAGAGACTTTGTGAAATAAGGTGGTATGCCTTAAGAAACGAAGCAGTGACGGGCAGGTGCCCTGACAGTTTAGGAAAATGACAATTTCCCAGACTCGACGGGCTCCTGCCCGTTCGTATTTTCCCTTTTGCTGCCACTTGACTTTTAAAACCTACAGATGTAATATATAAAGTATTACATCTGTAGGATATAATGAATTTCAAGTTGTGTACGAAAAGTGAGGAAATTATATGATAAGAAACAGGAAGATTATGAAGGCTTTGAAAAAGCAAACCTCGGTTTCCAGGGTAAAGATTTTAACAGCTGTTTTTATTGGAATGTGTATGATTTTGTTTTACCGGCTTTATCAGCTGCAGATTTTAGGAGGGGAGGACTATCGGAATAATTTTGTTATGAAGATTAAGAAGACCCGTGTGCTGAAAAGCACCAGAGGGAATATCTATGACCGAAATGGGAATCTTCTTGCGGGGAATAAAATGACTTATGGGATAACCATGGAGGATAATGGGTCGTATCAATCCGAACGGGAGAAACAGTTGTCCCTGAACGGGACAGCCTATCAGGTGATCCGGCTGGTACATAGCCAGAAGGAAACATTGACCACGGCACTTGCCATCGTGTTGGATGAAAAGGGGGAATATGTATTTAATACGGAGGGGGTTTCTCTGGACCGTTTTCGGGCAGACGTTTTTGGCAGGGCTTTTATAGAAGATATGACAGATATGGAAGCGGCAGCCGGGGCAGATGAGATTGTGGCATATTTAGCAGGAGAAGACCGTTTTGCTTTATATGAGAAAAACGGGCAGGCATATACCAAGGAGGAACTGGAAAGCAGCGGGCTTCCCAAACAACTCAGCAAAAAAGATGCCCTGGAGATTTTAAATATCCGGTATATGCTGTCACTTAACACTTTTCAGCGTTACATTCCCGTTACGGTGGCAGTGGATGTATCCCAAGATACCGTGTCATATGTACTGGAACATAAATCCCAATGGCAGGGAGTGGGGATCAGTGATGAGGAGATCCGGGTATATGAGGGCGGGGATGCCTTTGGGCATATTCTGGGGTATACCGGCAAAATTTCCGCAGAAGAACTGGAGGAACTGCAAAAAGAAAATGAAAACTATACCAGTGATGTTGTGGTGGGTAAATCGGGGATTGAACAATCTATGGAGCAGTATCTTCAGGGAATAGAGGGGTCAGAAACGGTATATGTTAACAATATGGGAAAGGTGGTCCAAAAAGAAAAAACCCCCAAAGACCCGGTTCCGGGTAAAGATGTCTACCTGAGCATAGACAAAGACCTGACTGAAGCCGTGTACCGGATTCTGGAACAGCGGATCGCAGGCATCCTAACGACTAACATTGCAGATATCAAGGAATTTGATACCAGTAAAATTACAGATTCGGCAGATTTGGTTATTCCGGTCTATGATGTGTATTTTGCTCTTCTGGATAATTCTGTGGTAGATCTCACTCATTTTGGACAGGCGGATGCGACTGCTTTTGAAAAAGAAATTTACGTAAGGTTACAGGATAAACTGGGGCGGGTGATGCAGAAATTAAACTCGGAGCTAAAGGGAGATGGAAGCATCTATAAGGATCTGGATAAAGAAATGCAGGAGTATCAGGATTATATTGTGGATACGCTGCTTATGGAGGAAACGGGTTTACTGGATGCAGGGAAAATAGACAAAGAAAATGAAAGATACCAGTCCTGGAAAAAGGATGGGGATATAAGCCTGAAGGATTTTCTCACAGAGGCAGTTGCAGAGGGCTGGATTGATATGTCACATATACCTTCAAAAGATACTTATATGGATTCCGGGCAGTCCTTAGAATTACTGAGCAAGACAATCAGCGAAAGCCTTGCTGCAGATGAAGGTTTCTTAAAAAGACTTTGCTGGTATATGCTGCAGCAGGAAGAGATAGCGCCGCGGGAGATCTGCCTGCTGCTCTATGAACAGGGGGTTTTATCAAAAGAGGATGCGGTCTATGAAGGATTAGCAAGTGGAAATATTTCAAGTTATCAGTTTGTGATTGATAAAATTAACAGTCTGGAGATAAAGCCGTCCTGGCTTGCCCTGGATCCCTGCTCAGGTTCTGCGGTTATCACAGATCCGGGGACAGGTGAAGTGCTGGCATGTGTTACCTATCCCGGATATGATGTGAACCGGCTTGCCAACCAAATGGATGAAGCATATTATCAGAAGCTCTATGAGGATAAATCAGTACCTTTCTACAACAGAGCCACCCAACAGCTTACGGCACCGGGATCCACTTTTAAGCCGGTCACTGCCATAGCGGGCTTAATGGAAGAAGTAATCTGGTCAGATACAGATGTATTATGTGACGGCGTGTTTGATAAAGTTGAGCCGCCGCTGCACTGCTGGAACCTGTCGGGACATGGGGATATCCCAACGGTTGCAAGTGCGATAAAGAATTCCTGCAATGACTATCTGTGTGAAATATCCTACCGGATGGGACTGGACGGAAATGGTAAATTTTCCGATGAACAATCCCTGAAGCGGCTTACATCCTACACCAAAATGTTCGGTTTAGACCGGAAATCAGGAATTCAGCTTCCCGAGTCGGAGCCTCATATCACGGATAAATTTGCCATTCCTTCTGCAATCGGGCAGGGTACGCATAACTATGCCACGGTACAGTTGGCCCGGTATGTGAATACGCTTGCCAATGGTGGGAGCTGTTATGACCTTACCCTGCTTGACAAAGTGATGGATAAAGAGGGTCACATAACAGAGGAAAACCCTCCGAAATTAAGGAATCAGATCGATCTTCCGGCGGAGGTATGGAACGATGTTCACACCGGAATGGAGGAAGCAGCCGGCAGTAATGCAATGTTAAGCAAGCTGAGTATTAAGATTGCCGGCAAGACCGGAACCGCAGAAGAAACACCCAGCAGACCAACACACGGTCTGTTTGTGGGGTATGCTCCGGCGGAGAACCCGGAAATTGCGGTAGCTGTCCGTATTGCACATGGATTTGCATCCGGGAATGCAGTGGGAGTATCCCAGGATATATTTAAATATTATTTTAAACTTGAGAAAAAGGAGGATATTCTGACCGGAACGGCATCCAGGGCTAGTGATAATGCACATATGGATTAGATATGGGGGCTGAGTAAGGATGATGTAAAAAAAGCTAATATAAAGTAAATTATTTCCAATAGAATCATGTTAAAATTACAGATATGATTAGAGAAGGTAAAGTATGTCTGATTACAGATAAAAGTAGAAATCTGCCTGGCATAAAAGGAGAGGGACATGAAAAACTATTGGATAAAATTTTCAAATTTAAAAATAAAACAGAAGTTACTGATTTCTAATATCGGTATTATTCTGATTATGGTTTGTCTGACAGGTGTATCGGGGTATTATATATCCAGAAACCTGCTGATAACCACCTCGGTAAAATCCTCCGTAGATTTAATGGAACAGCTGAGTTCCAACTTTGATTATGCAATAGAATCTCTGGAGGATTTTATTTTAATGCAGACATTTAATAAGGATTTTTCCGGCATTATCGGGAAAGAGACGGAGAAGGGGAACAGCAAGGCATTATTTGACCGGAAGAAAAAGCTTTTGAATTTCAGTTATAACCTTATGAATTTTAATAAGTACATCAAAGCAGTGCTGGTACAGGATAATTTTGAGAATATTTATTATTATTCAACGGATTACAGCTCTATGAGCCTGGAAGAGCAGGATGATAACCTGGCATTTCAAAAGGCTTATGAAATGTGGGGGACTACATACTGGAAGCCATATAATGAAGAACTTGTTTTTGCCAGCAGCCTGGTTTTTGATTTTGAATCCATGAAACCCCTGGGGGTAATTTCCATAGGGATTGACACCGCTTATTTTAAAGAACTGTATAAAAATATTTCTTCCGAAAAGGCAAATGAGATATTAGTGCTGAACCAGGACAGGCAGATATTAATCGGAGAAGACAATAAGGGTAGGGAGCTGGCTGAAATCATTTTGGAGAAGTATAAACCTATAAATGAAGAAGGGAAAGAAATCTATTATAAAAATGAAAAATATATCTACACAACCTGGAAGGCAAAAGGGAACGGAATTCAGGTCATGAACCTCATTTCAGAGAAGGTGATTATGGATGGCATTTTTAAATTGTTAACCCCGGTAATCTGGTCTGCTCTGCTGGGGGTAATCCTCTCTGCGGCCATAGCTGTTTTGATTTCCGGGCAGATTTCTTCCAATATAAAATTATTGCTTACAAATATCCGAAGCATCTCCAAAGGAGATTTTTCTCAAAAAATTGTCCCGGCAAGCTATGATGACGCTGTACGAGAGCATCCTCATTAAATTTGAGGATGCTCTTTTTGTGCCGGTCTGGTGGGAGCGGTTTTTTGTAGTATATTTATAAATGGAAATATGATATGATTGATGTGAATACAACTATATGACATTTATATGCAATATACAGCATTGTAAATACAATACAAAGTTGTATTGAAGGAATACAGATGGAATAAAATATACCAAAAGCAGGAGGGGAATATGGAACTGGAATTGAATATGGAAAAAATGAAGAGATTTATGCGTAATTTTTACATCACTACCGGAGTCCGCAGCGCGGTGTATGACAGTAATTATAGAAAAATAATTGCTTATCCGGAGAAAAATACCGGCATCTGCCAGCTGATGCACGAAAATGAAATCAGTAATATGGAATGCCAGAAAAGCAATATGAGAGCATTTAAACTCTGCAACAAGGCAGAAAATACTATCGTATATAAATGCCATGTGGGGCTGAATGAAGTCATCACACCGCTTAAGGACAAAGATGTAACCATTGGCTATGTAATTTTCGGACAGATATCCAATGTAAAAGATAAAGAGTATCTTCTGCAATTAATTGAAGAAGCCTGTGCAAAATACAATATGCAGGATATTGACCTGAAGTCTGAGATGAAAAATATACACGTCAAAACTACGCAGGAGATATTGGCAATTGCCAAAATTTTAGAAGCCTGTACCTACTACATTATTTATAATGATATGATACGCCTCAGTAAAACAGATTTTCTATCAAAAATGGATCATTATATTGAGGGGCATATCAGTGAGACGATTACTGTTAATAAAATATGCAGTGAACTGGGAGTGAGTAAAACAAAGTTATATGAGATTGTCAATGACAGAGTGAAAAAAAGTATTGCCAGATATATTAAAGAAAAGAGAATCGACAGAGCAAAAATACTCTTGCGGGAAACGGAATTGTCCATTTCAGAAATAGCCCAAATGGTGGGAATCGGAGATTATAATTATTTTTGTGCTGTTTTTAAGAAAATGACGGGGTTAACAGCAAAAAAATACCGGGATAGAAAATAACAGAAAAAACTTTGAAAAAATTGTAAATATGGAAATACGCAAAGTTTTTTGGACATTTTATACTATAAATCAAATATGCAAACTGATATAATGCAAATAAGTTATACAGGACGTCACTGATAACAAAATAATTTAATATGGCTGGAGGTAGAATCTATGAAAAAGATGTTAAAAATGGGGATCACATTGGTAATGGCAGTAAGTTTTCTGACCGGATGCGGTTCAGGAACCCAAACGGCAGATGGCAGTGAGACCGTGAAGGAAACAATAGCCGATACAAAAAAAACAGAAGCAGCGGCAGACGCAGAAAAGACAGGAAACACAGAAAAAACTGCAGACGCAGAAAAAGCGGATACAGATACCGCACAGGCAGGGGATAAGGCTTCCGGAACGGAAAAAGCTTCGGGGGAAAGCGGAAACAAAGATATCAAATTAGGCTTTGTCTGTATGAATCTTGGGAATCCCTGGTTTGTTGAAGTAAAAAAAGGATTTGAGGATGCGTGCAAGGAACTTGGCGTAACCGGTATGGTTGTGGATTCCCAGTACGATGTTGACAAACAGGTAAGTGATCTGGAGAGTTTAATCAATGATAATTACAATGGCATCATGATCTCTCCCATTGACCAGAATGCGACCTCTGCGCTCATTGATAAGACAAAAGAAAAAAACATTGCAGTCAGCTGTGTTGCCCAAAGCCAGGATAACGCAGATATGAGATATATTGTAAATGAATATGAATATGGCTCCATTATCGGTGAAAATGCAGCAAACTGGATTAATGAAAATCTGAAGGATCTGGATAAAGTTAAAGTCGCGATTATCTCTCAGGACAATGTTGAGGCTGTGATACCGAGAGGAGACGGTGTGCAGGAAACCCTGGAAAAGATGTGTCCTAATGTAGAGATCGTATCAAGACAGCCAGGGGATACACCTGAGGCGGGGATGAAGATTATAGAAGGTGTACTGCAGCAGACACCTGACCTGAATGTCGTAGCTGCTGTCAATGATTCAGGCGGAATCGGCGGATATCAGGCACTCTCTGCAGCAGGTTTTACCGGAGATGACCCGGTAGCGGTATTTTCTGGTGATGCAACGGATGAAGCTTTAAATGCGATGAAAGAAGAGGATACGATATACCGTGGAACAGTTGATCTTTATCCCTACCGGGCAGGTTTTGAAAGTGCAAAGAAACTTTTTGAATATGTCCAGAATGGAAGACCGGCAGAGCAGGAGGATATCTTTCTGAAACCTGTGGCAGTTCCGCTAAAGGATTTATTAGATGGAACTTATAAAAAATAAATCGTGAATCAGTAAGAAATGAGGGAGAGGATATATCCTCTCCTGAATCCGGGAGGTTTGAAATGCAGAACACAATTTTAAAGGTGCAGGATATTTGCAGATATTATCCTGGAGTTAAGGCTCTGGATGGGATTTCCTTTGAGATCGGACGAGGAGAAGTACATGCCATATGCGGAGAAAATGGTGCAGGAAAATCTACCTTTATTAAAATATTGACAGGGGCAAATGAACCCAGCAGGGGGATTATTGAATTTGAAGGTAAGCAGTATAAGAGACTGACTCCAAGGAAGTCAATGGAACTGGGGATCAATGTTATCTATCAGGAGTTCAGTCTCGTTCCGTTTTTGTCTGTAGCTGAAAATATATTTTACGGAAGAGAAATCAAGAAGCACGGAGTACGGGATATTAAGGCAATGAAACAAAAAGCACAGGAGTTGTGCGGGGAAATGGGAGTAGATATCGATATCAATGCTCGGATCTGTGATTTGGGTATTGCTTATCAGCAGATTGTTGAGATCTTAAAGGCGGTCTCACAAAAGTCCAAATTTATTATCATGGATGAGCCAACTGCACCGCTTACCGTAAATGAGACACAGATATTTTTCAGGATCATTGAGAAGCTGAGAAAAGACCAGGTAACCATTGTATTTATTTCTCACAGGCTGGAGGAGGTATTCCAGATCTGTGACCGTGTGACTGTATTCTGCGATGGAAAATATGTTTCCACTAAAAAGGTATCAGAAATCACTCAGAAGCAGTTAATTTCCAGTATGGTTGGCAGGGAACTTGCGGATGATTATCCGGTACCCCGCCGTAATATAGCAAAGGAGACCATCCTGAAGGTAAATAACCTGTGTAACCAGAATCTGAATCATATTTCCTTTGAACTTAAAAAAGGTGAAATTCTAGGTTTTGGGGGATTGGTGGGCGCGGGGAGGACAGAACTGGCAAGGGCTATCTTCGGAGCAGACAGTATTTCAGAAGGGACAATAGAGCTAAGGTGCAGTCCATACGTCCCCCACACGCCTAAAACAGCATTAAAAGCAGGAATTGGTTTAATACCGGAGGATCGCAAGAATCAGGGGTGTGTGCTGAATTTGTCCGTGAAAGAAAATGCATCATACAGTATCCTGAAAAAGTGTTCCAGGGGAATGATCATATCTGCAAAGACAGAAAATGAATACGTGGAAAAATACATAGGAGAATTGAATATTAAAACTCCTTCGAAGGATCAACCCGTAAAAAACCTTTCTGGCGGCAACCAGCAAAAAGTAGTGCTGGCAAAGATGCTGGCTACCAATTGTGATGTACTGATCTTTGATGAACCTACCAGAGGAATAGATGTTGGCGCAAAATATGAAATATATTCCTTAATGTGTAAATTGGCGGAACGTGGAAAGAGCATCATTATGATCAGTTCAGAGATGTCAGAGCTAATCGGAATGTCAGACCGGATACTGGTAATGGGAGCCGGGTGCATAACAGGAGAATTAAATAAATCAGAATTTAAGCAGGAGACTATCCTTGAGATGGCATCCGCGGTATAAAGCTTTAGAACGTGTCTTAATAATCATTGCATCCGTCTGGTACAAGCATTTTTCAGACACGCTACAGGAGGAGACATAATGAGTAAGAATAAAAGAGCAACAGCCATATTGCTGAATTATGGGATTTTGGTTGTTTTGGTTATCATGATCGGTATTTTTGCATTGGCATCCAGCAATTTTTTTAAGTTTTCAACCATGTTTACCATACTAAAACAGGTTTCCATTACCGGAATAATCTCGGTGGGAATGACCTTCGTTATGCTGACCGGAGGCATTGATTTATCGGTAGGATCTATAGCAGGGGTGTCAAGCGTTACAGCTGCTATGCTGATGCTGAATAAGGTTCCAATTTTTTTGACCTGTATTCTTGTATTAATAATTGCCGTTTTTTACGGTGCAATCAACGGTTTTTGCGTTACCAGACTGGAGATGCCGCCGCTGATTGCCACGCTTGGACTTCAGACAGCGCTCAGGGGGCTGGCGTATATTGTAACCGGAGGTCTGCCGGTATTTGGCTTCAATAAAGCCTTTGGTAATTTTGCAACAGGAACGGTAGCCGCGATCCCATATCCGGTGATACTGGTGATCCTTATTTTTATCATTGCAATTTATGCACTGGAGAAAATGACAATCGGACGCTATCTGTATGGTGTGGGAGGCAATGAAGAAGCTTCCAGATTGTCCGGTATCAATGTAACCAGGATTAAATTATTCGCGTATGCAATAAGCGGTTTACTGGCCGGAATTGCAGGTCTGGTACTGCTGTCCAGAACAAATAGCGGACAGCCCTCCGCCGGAACGAATTATGAGATGGATGCGATTACGGCGGTTGTTCTTGGAGGTGTAAGTCTCAGCGGAGGAGAAGGAAAACTCTCAATGGTTATCATTGGCGTATTGTTAATGGGAATTCTGGGAACCGGTATGATTATGCTAAATATTAATGATTATGTACAGCAATTAGTGAAAGGATTAGTTTTGATTGCGGCAGTTGCATTCTCTTCCTATTCCAAACGGGTCAGAAGTAAAATGATTGCCGCATCTTAAAATGTACTATAAATGAAAAGGCCGTAAACTGCCTGTGCTGCAGCGCTGGCAGGACTTAAGGGAGCCGGTGAAGTCTTGCCGGATTAGGAGGAAAAATATGAAACGTTCTGAAGTAAATAATATCATACAATACGCCGTGGAACTGATGGAGAAGAGAGGTCTGCCGCTGCCGCCATTTGCAAAGTGGGGTCCTGAAGAATGGAAGATGGCAGGAGCGGATGAAAGAGAAATTATAGATAATATGCTGGGCTGGGATATTACCGATTTTGGAAGCGGGGATTTTGAAAAGATTGGTTTGACCATCTTCACATTTCGAAACGGAAGCTTACGGGATAAAGAAACTTATCCCAAGCCTTATGCTGAAAAACTGCTTCTTGTAAGAGACGGACAGATACTTCCTTATCATTTTCACTGGAGCAAGATGGAGGATATTATTAACCGCGGAGGAGGAGATCTTGTGCTGACACTTTATAACTCCAATGAAGATGAAGCGTTTGCGGATACAGATGTATTAGTGACAATTGACGGACAAAAAAAGGTCGTACCGGCTGGTGGAAATGTGATTTTAAAGCCGGGACAGAGTATTACCCTGAAGCCGGGGCAGTATCATACCTGGCAGGGTATACCCGGAACCGGTGATGTGCTGTTATTTGAGGTTTCATCTGTGAATGATGACCGTGTCGATAACCGGTTTCACACGGCTGCCGGAAGACTGCCTGAGATTGAAGAGGATGAACCTGCAAAATATTTGATCTTTAATGATTATAGCAAGATTTGAAACTATTGGCAGAAATTTTTGCATCCTGTATAAAAAACAGATTAAAATCTCATGCTCCATATGAAAACAGATTTAAAATTCCATTTCCACGCAAGACAAATAAAAAAGTTATGATATAATCCTCTTATCACAGAAAAATAGGAGATAATGGTTATGTGGAAGCAGAGAAAAAATATTTTAATTGCCGGATGCGGACGTTTCGGAGCTGGCCTTGCCGGGGAGCTGTCCAGGGGAGGCAGCCAGGTAGTAATTATTGATCAGGATCCGGAAGCATTCCGAAAACTGCCGTTGGATTTTAATGGAGTCCAGGTGCTTGGAAATGCAGCAGATCCTGATATATTGGAAGAGGCGGGCATGAAAGATGCCATTCAGGTAATTACCGCTACCAATGACGACAATATCAACTGTATTGTGGCACAGATGGCAAAACAGATCTATGAAGTGGATACTGTTTTTGCAAGACTGGAGGATATGAAAAAACAATGCCTCCTGGATTTTATGAAAATTAAAGTAATATGTCCCGTAAGTCTTTCCATCAAAGAATATGATCATCTGACCTGCAAACCGGCATCATAAATGAGGGTCTTGCAACGAATTTTAATAAAATACATACAAAGAACTCTTTTTGTGCATAATAAGCAGAAAAACAAAAGGAGTTCTTTTTATGTTGGGAATATTAATTGCACTTTTATCCGGAGCCCTGATGAGCGTACAGGGTGTTTTTAATACGGACGTAACGAAAAATAGCAGTCTTTGGGTGGCAACCAGCTTTGTACAGTTTTCAGCATTAATTGTTTGCCTGATTGCTTGGTTTTTTACCGGACGGGAAAGCTTTGGGGCGATTTTACAGGTTCCGAATAAATTTGCTCTGCTGGGCGGTGTAATCGGAGCTTTTATCACAATAACTGTAATTAAGAGTATGGATTCCCTTGGACCGGCAAAGGCAGCCATGCTGATTGTAATTTCTCAGCTCATTGTGGCATATGTCATTGAATTGATGGGGATATTCGGTGTGGAAAAGCAGCCTTTTGAATGGCGGAAGCTCTTAGGAATGGGCGTTGCAATCGTAGGAATTGTAATATTTAAGTGGTAATTTAAAAATAGCTATTGTAATCGGGGAGAAAGTTCGTTAAAATATAAGAGATTGCATAGGGGGCCCTTACATCAAAATGATGAAAGGGGATTATGTAATATGAAGTTCAGAATCAAATGCTTAGGCGCCTGCATCCTGCTGAGTGTACTCCTTTTGACCGGATGTCACGATAATGATATGCCTCTGGTTCTGGAGACAGAAACCATAGGGACAGAAGAGACAGGCAGTCAGGATCAGAGTAACCGTCAAAGCGAAGAGCAGCATACGGACGTACAGATAAAGACTGAAATTTATATAGATGTGAGCGGGGCGGTTTTAAACCCCGGAGTCTATGAGCTGCCTTCTGATGCCAGAATTTATGAAGCAATAGAAAAGGCCGGCGGACTTCTTCCAGATGCAGATAAAGACTCACTGAATCAGGCTGAAAAGCTGAGTGACGGGCAGAAGATCAGAGTTTATACATCAGCAGAGGCCGAAACAATGGCGCAGGCTGAGATACCTGCAGCCCCCGGGGCACCAGGAGAAACCAGTATTGTGAATTTGAATACAGCCGATGAGGCAGGACTTATGACACTGCCCGGAATAGGAGAAGCAAAAGCGAAGGATATTATTGCATATCGAACAGAACAGGGTGGTTTTAAAAGTATAGAAGAAATCAAGAACATCAGTGGAATCAAAGACGCAGTATTTAATAAAATAAAAGATAAAATAGTGGTTTAATAAGGAGAATGAAGCATGGGAAAGAAAGTATTAGTTGTTGATGATGAAAAGTTAATCGTAAAAGGGATTCGTTTCAGTCTGGAGCAGGATGGCATGGATGTAGATTGTGCATATGACGGAGAAGAAGCGGTCAGACTTGCAAGAGAGAATGAATATGATATTATGCTTTTAGACGTCATGCTTCCAAAGCTGGATGGATTTGAGGTATGCCAGCAAGTCAGGGAATTTTCCAGTGTTCCGATTGTAATGCTAACTGCAAAAGGTGACGATATGGATAAAATTCTGGGATTGGAATATGGAGCAGATGATTATATCACAAAGCCGTTTAATATTCTGGAGGTAAAGGCAAGGATCAAGGCAATCATCAGGCGTACGGCTAAAAAGGCAGAGGCATCGACCAGAGGCAGAATGGTTGAAGTAGGTGACCTGGTATTAGACTGTGAAGGAAGAAGAGTCAGCATAGCCGGGAAAGAAATTAATCTTACGGCAAAAGAATTCGATGTCCTGGAACTGCTTGTATTTAACCCAAACAAAGTATACAGCAGAGAAAATCTTCTGAACATCGTATGGGGATATGAATATCCGGGCGATGTAAGAACAGTGGATGTACATATCAGACGTTTGCGTGAAAAAATAGAGATAAATCCAAGTGAGCCAAAGTATGTTCACACAAAGTGGGGCGTTGGTTATTATTTTCAGCATTAGTTTTCAGACACATTTTCAGACAGGCTCTGGAGCAGGGCTGTGAAGAGGGGACGAGGCATCTGTGTGCATCGTCCCTGCTTAGAAAAAACGAGGGGATTATGAGACGTGCGAGGGATTTTTAACAATAAATTTATCAAGAAATATGCCAAGAGCCTTCAAGTGCGCATATTTGTAATTTTCTGTCTGGTTGGAATGCTGCCGATTATGGTCCTGAAATTCGGGATTCTGAAAAGCTATGAAAACCAGTCTATTCAGCAACGGGGGAAAATGGTTCAAAACCAGTGCAATAATATCGCGGACCAATTAAGCGATTCGATGTATTTTAAGGGGAATTCATCGCCTGTCATTGATAATGAACTGGCACAACTGGCAAATCTGTACAGCGGACGTGTGGTGATTGTAAATAATCAACTGCGGGTCATCAAAGATACATACGGGATTGACGAGAAAAAATTTATCGTATCAGAGGAACTGATCAAGAGTTTTAAAGGGGAAGATACCCTCCATTATGATAAAGACGGAGAATTTATCGAAATGACCGTCCCTGTAAAAGATGCAGTTACCAAAGAATTAATCGGCGTTATGATTGTAAGCACGCCCACTCAGGATATTAAAGATGCAAGGGATTTATTAGGCAGACAGGTATTCGTACTGCAGATTGTTTTGGCTCTTTGCGTTATTGGAATTGCATTCTACACATCCAAGATTCTGGTGCGTCCATTTGGTAAAGTGACGCAATCTCTGGAAGAGCTTACCGGGGGATTTCTGGAAGACGATATCAAGCTTTTAGACTATACGGAGACACAGCAGCTGTCGGAGGCATACAATAAAATGCTGGGCCGTATGAAGGCGCTGGATGATTCCAGGCAGGAATTTGTATCCAATGTCTCCCATGAGTTAAAAACACCCATTACCTCCATGAAAGTACTGGCTGATTCTCTTCTGATGCAGGAAGAAGTTCCAAATGAACTGTACAAGGAATTTATGACAGATATTGCAGAAGAAATTGATCGGGAAAATAAAATTATCAACGATCTGCTTTCTTTGGTTAAGCTGGATAAAAAGGCTTCGGATCTGAATATACAGCCAACAAATATCAATGAATTATTAGAGCTCATTTTAAAAAGACTGCGGCCCATTGCAGCAAAACGCAATATCGAGCTGGTTCTGGAAACTTTCCGTCCGGTATCGGCAGAAGTGGATGAAACAAAGCTGACTCTTGCAGTATCTAATCTTGTAGAAAACGCGATTAAATATAACAAGGAAGGCGGATGGGTTCATGTGTCCATCAACGTAGACCATAAGTATTTTTATGTGAAAGTAGAGGATTCCGGAATGGGTATACCCGAAGAATCCCAGGAACATATTTTTGAACGGTTCTACCGGGTGGATAAATCACATTCAAGGGAAATCGGAGGCACGGGTCTTGGTCTTGCTATTACAAGAAATGCAATACTAATGCACCGGGGTGCGATTAAAGTATACAGTAAAGAGGGAGAAGGGACGACTTTTACCGTTAGGATTCCTTTGAATTATGTAGGATAATGGGGAGATACAACATGAAGAATTTCTTTAAACTATTGCTGATTGCAGCAGTGCTGCTGGCTTTGTCCGGATGTACAAAAAAGATGACAGAGCAGGCAAATCTGAAGATTTACTGTACAAACAGCGAAGGAACAAAACTGGTAGAAGAAAATTATAAGGCTTCCTCTGCCAACCCGGAAGACATGATCCGGGAGATGCTGGATAAGCTAAAGGCTGATCCGTCTCCAATGGAGCATAGAAGTGCTATCCCAAAAGATGTTCATATTGCGGGGTATCTGCTGGAGGGTAAACAGCTGATCTTAACATTTGATGATGCTTATCAGAAAATGAACAATGTAACAGAAGTGCTTATGAGGGCTGCAATAGTGAAAACCCTGGTTCAAATCGAAGGCGTGGATGATGTAGTCTTCAAGATTGGTGACCAGGAACTGATGGACGATACGGGCAATCCTATTGGTCCAATGAATGCAGACACCTTTATCGATACAAAAGGAAAGGGGATCAATTCCTATCAATATGCGTCACTGACATTATATTTTGCAAATGAAGACGGTACCAGGCTGGTAAAAGAGATGCGTAATGTGCATTACTCAACAAACACAACCCTGGAAAAGGTAGTTTTGGAACAGCTGATTGCAGGCCCGGTTAATACAAAGCTTCAGCCCGTTTTACCCGCTAATACGAAAGTGTCGAGTGTATTGGCTGATAAGGAAAGCTGTACCATTAATTTTGATGAAAGCTTTAATAAGATTCTTTTAGACAGGGAAATTTTACCGGAGGTCACAATTTATGCCATGGTTAATTCAATCATTGATTCCTGTAAAATTACCAGAGTCCAGATGCAGATAGGCGGAAATGCCGAAGTGCAATACCGGGATAAGATTAGTTTCAAAGTGCCGTTTGAACGCAGCAAAGATATTATCATGCAGGTAGAGGGTACTAAACAAGAGAGTACCGTACCTGACAGCCAGGCAGATACGGATATGACCGGAACAGAAAATGATTCCAGTGTTCATGAACCAACCATGGGGATTGATCCAAATCTGAAGCAGGAAACGGATACCACAAAGGAGAGTGACAAGTGACAAGAAGACCGCTTTGTGTCATTTGTTTTCTGGTGATCGGCTGGCTGCTGGTCAGCGGGAAGTACGGGATGAATGAAAATTCATCCTGGACCTCCCGGCTTTATGACAAAAAAATAACCGTCACAGGCCGGCTTGTGAAACAGGAACAAAGCGCCACATCAAATCAATTATATCTGAAAAACAATTCTATTATTTATCAATCGAAATCTTATAAAATTCCAAAACAAAAACAAATTCTTATATTTACCGACGATGTAACAATGTATAAGGCTGGCAGTTTACTAAAAGTAACCGGGATCTGCCGGGAAATGGAAGAGCCGGGAAACCCGGGACAGTTTGATTTAAAAAAGTACTATGAAATTAAAGGAATCCAGATGGTTCTGAATAAGGGAAAAGTGAATGATACCGGCAGTAAGTATTGGCATATCCGGCAGTTTCTGTGGGACATGAGACAACGCTTTAAACGGACGTTTCTTCAAGTAGCAGGGGAAGAAAATGCCTCTGTACTGACCGCAATGCTGCTGGGAGAAAAAAAGGAACTTGACCCGGAAGTGAAAAGCTTATATCAAGATAACGGGATCGCTCATATTTTGGCAATTTCCGGTCTGCATATCTCCATGCTGGGAATCGCTTTACACAAACTACTGCGCAAACTGGGGATTTCCTGGTACATATCCGGGGGAGCAGCAGGAATTACGATGTGTGCATACGGCTTGATGACGGGATTTGGCGTTTCCACCACCCGTGCGGTTATTATGTTCCTGATGTACCTGCTGGCGGGGATTCTGGGCAGGACTTATGATATTGTGTCAGCACTTGCGCTGGCTGCGGTAATGATTTTAATAGAGAATCCGCGGTACCTGACAGATGCAGGCTTCTTATTATCTTTTCTGGCAGTACTTGGTGCAGCTGTACTGGCACCTGTGATGCGGGATATATTCTCCAGTAAAAATAAACTGCTGGAATCATTTCTGGTCAGCATGGCGATTCAGCTTACAACGGTTCCCATTGTGTTATACTTTTATTTTGAAATCCCCCTGTATGGAGTAGCTTTAAACCTGATCGTGATCCCGCTGATGAGTCTCGTATTGGGATTTGGCATTGCAGGCGGTATAGCTGGTCTTATTTCTATTCCGGCGGGTATCTTCCTGATCTCCCCCTGTTATTATATATTAGGACTGTATAAATACCTCTGTGTTGCGGTACTGCAGCTGCCATTTGCAAAAGTGATCATTGGAAAACCCCAATTATGGCAGATTATTTTATATTATCTTATTTTACTGGCCTTATGTCTGATTAAACAAAATAAACAGTATGGAGAGGTTGTAAAGTGGGTATGGGGAACAGCATTTATGTTCTTTCTGATTTCCAGACAGCCCATAACAGGGATGAGAATTACCTTTCTGGATGTGGGGCAGGGGGATGGCATCTGTATCCAGTCGCCCGGAGGAATAAATTGTTTCATTGACGGGGGCAGCAGTGATGTAAAACTGGTAGGGAGTAAAAGGATTGAGCCCTTTCTTAAAAGCCGGGGGATTCAGGAACTGGATTATCTTTTTATCAGCCATATGGATGCCGACCATATAAATGGAATTATGGAACTACTGCAGGCATATGCTTTAAACTTAGCAGGAGATAATGCCTCCGGAGTGTCAATCCGGCATCTGATCTTGCCAAAATTGGCAAAAAAGGATGAAGAATATCTGGAAATTGAAAATTTAGCGAAAAAAAATAAAATAAAGGTTCTATATTTTCAAAAAGGTGATAGAATTTTAAATGGCAGGTTTTCTTTTTCCTGTCTTCATCCTTCTGGGAATGCAAATTCGGAAGACAGAAATGAAAATTCTATGGTATTGCAAATGACCTATAAAAATTTTCGTATATTTCTTGCAGGAGATGTGGAAGGAAAGGGAGAAGAAGAGTTAATGGGATCAAAGGAATTGAAAAGGGCTGATATTTTAAAAGTTGCACACCACGGTTCAAAAAACAGCACACCAGACGCCTTTCTGGATAAAGTTCGTCCCCAGATAGGTATCTTGTCCTATGGAAAAGAAAACCGTTATGGACATCCCCATGAAGAACTTCTGAATCGTCTTCGGATGGCCGGGGTGACTTATTATTCCACCACGGATTATGGAGCCCTGGAAGTGACCAGTGATGGCGAAGAAATGAATATTCACGGGATGAAAAACCCAAAAAAATCAGATAAGTAAAATTTTCAAAGAAAAATAAAGGAAAAAACCATTTTTTGCGGAATATATTTAGTATGAGAATGTTAGAGCGTGTTTGAAAATTCATTTGGAACGAATCACCCAAAAAGTGAGACACACAGCTGCCGGAAAGCAATTTCAAACACGATCTGGAAAAGGAGGAGACAGGTGCTGACGATCAGAGAAAAAGCAGAACTTAGAGAAGAACAGATTTTTAGTCCCTATGCATCTTTGAGTAAGAACTCCAGGGGCCGGGACAGAGATGAACCACAGTGTGATATCCGTCCGGTATACCAGAGAGACCGGGACAGGATTTTGCACTGCAAGTCTTTTCGCAGGCTGAAGCATAAGACACAGGTGTTTTTGACTCCCTTGGGAGACCACTATCGGACCCGCCTGACTCACACGCTGGAGGTTTCCCAGACGGCAAGGACGATTGCACAGGCATTAGGGCTCAATGACAACCTGGCAGAGGCAATTGCCCTGGGACATGACCTGGGACACACTCCTTTCGGACATTCCGGAGAAAGTGCGTTGAATGAAGTCTGCCCGCTGGGATTTGCTCATTTTGAACAGAGTGTGCGGGTAGTGGAGTTACTTGAGAAAAAAGGAAAAGGATTAAACCTTACCTGGGAAGTGCGGGATGGGATTTTAAATCACAGAACCGCCGGTGATCCAAACACACTGGAAGGAAAAGTTGTGCGGCTTTCGGATAAGATTGCTTATATTAATCATGATATTGATGATGCAGAGCGTGCCGGTATCCTTCGGGAAGAAGATATTCCACTGGAGTATCGGGAGATTTTGGGATTTACCATCCGGGAAAGGTTAAATACCCTGATTCATGATATTGTAAGAAACAGTGAGGATAAAGCGGATATCATTATGTCACCTCATATAGAAGAGGCAATGCAGGGGCTTAGGTCCTTTATGTTCAAGCACGTTTACCGCAATCCAAAAGCTAAGGGAGAAGAGGCAAGAGCCAGGAATATGCTGCAGGAATTATACTATTATTATTCCAGGCACCTGGAAATGCTGCCAGGCGAATATCTCGAGCTGATTGAAAAAAGAAATGAAAGAGAAGAGCGGGTTGTGTGCGATTACATAGCTGGTATGACAGACCAGTATTCCATAAATAAGTTTTCGGAGCTTTTTATTCCGAAGTCCTGGCAGGTGTAAGGAGAGTTAAAATGTTTTATTCAGATGACATGATAGAAGAAATAAGGTTAAAAAATGATATCGTTGATGTAATTTCAGGATATGTAAAACTGCAGAGGAAAGGGAGTTCCTATTTCGGACTGTGTCCGTTCCATAATGAAAAGTCTCCCTCCTTTTCAGTAAGCCCGGCAAAACAGATGTATTACTGCTTTGGCTGCGGAGCAGGTGGAAATGTATTTACCTTTGTTATGGAATACGAAAATTACACCTTTCCGGAAGCTGTAAAATTTCTGGCTGACCGCGTAGGTGTGGATCTGCCGGAGCAGGAATATAATGAAGAAATGAAAAAGCAGCAGGATTTAAAAAGCCGTATTCTGGATTTAAATAAAATGGCTGCTAATTACTTTTATTTCCAGCTTCGCCAGGAGTGCGGCAGGCAGGCGATGGATTATCTGAAGGGCAGAGAATTAAACGATGAGACCATCAAAGGATTTGGCCTTGGATTTGCAAATAAATACAGTGATGATTTATATCTGTATTTGAAAAAGAAAGGGATCTCGGACGAGCTGTTAAGCCAGTCGGGATTGATGAACGTGGATGAGAAACATGGAATGTATGATAAATTCTGGAACCGCGTTATTTTCCCAATAATGGATGTAAATGGAAGGGTGATTGGTTTCGGCGGCCGTGTAATGGGGGATGGAAAGCCTAAATACTTAAATTCACCGGAAACGAAGGTATTTGATAAGAGCCGTAATCTATACGGTTTAAACATTGCCAGAACATCCAGAAAGAAAAATCTCCTGGTCTGCGAGGGCTACATGGATGTAATCTCCATGCACCAGGCAGGATTCAAAAATGCGGTAGCTTCTTTAGGTACGGCGCTGACGACTCAGCATGCGAGCCTTTTAAAGCGGTACACAGAAGAGGTAGTACTAACTTATGACAGTGATGAGGCCGGTCTGAAAGCGGCACTTCGGGCTATTCCGATATTAAAAGCAGCGGGACTTTCAGCAAAAGTGCTGGATATGAAGCCATATAAGGATCCGGATGAATTTATCAAAGCTCTTGGAGCAGAGGCTTTTCAGGATCGAATTGATCATGCAGTAAACAGTTTCTTTTTTGAAATAGATGTGATGCAAAAGGGTTATAATATGGATGACCCGGAAAGCAAAACCGATTTTTATAATCAGGTTGCTAAGAGACTTCTGGAATTCGAGCAGGAACTGGAACGGGAAAATTATATAGAAGCCATTGCCTCCAGGTATCATGTGGGATTTGAAAATCTCAGAAAATTGGTTAACCGTATGGCTATGAAGAGCATTTCAGCACCGGAAGTAAAGCAGAGGCCGAAAAACCGGAATGCGGAAAAGGAAGATGGGATGCTGAAATCCCAAAAACTGCTGCTGACCTGGCTGATCGAAAATCCCGGTTTGTTTGCACAGATAAAACCATACGTAGGACCGGATGATTTTACCACAGAGTTGTATCATACAGTGGCAGGAATGCTGTTTGAACAGTATGAGAACGGTGCTTTAAATCCGGCAAAAATCATTAATCATTTTACAGATCCTGAGCAGCAAAGAGAAACCGCTGCACTTTTTAATACCAGTATCCGCGTTGAGACAAAAGAAGAAATGAATAAAGCACTAAAAGAGACAATCGCAAGAGTGATGAATAATAGCATCGAGTATAAGACCACACATCTGGATCCTACAGATATTGTTGGTCTTCAGCAGATTATCCAGGCAAAGCGAAGGCTTCAGGATATTGAAAAAGTGCATATTTCCCTGGATTGAGGACAGAATAGTAATCAGTACAGCATTGATTAGTAAGCCTGAGATCTCGGTGGAAGCTATGAAAGGAAGGATGCAGGATGGAAGAACAAGTACTGGATTTTACGGAAAAATTAAAAGCTTTATTAGCATACGCCAGAAAAAAGAAAAATGTGTTAGAATATATAGAGGTGCAGGAGTTTTTCAAAGGCACTGACCTCACCGAAGAGCAGTGCGAAAAAATTCTGGACTATTTGGATAATAATGGAGTAGACGTATTGCGTATCTCGGATGACGAAGAAGAACCGTTGATCTTAGATGATGAAGATGAGATCAATCCGGAAGAAATAGACCTGTCCGTTCCGGAAGGAGTGGGAACAGATGATCCCGTCCGTATGTACCTCAAAGAAATCGGTAAGGTACCATTGCTTACCACAGAAGATGAAATCCAGCTTGCCATTCGAAAAGAAGAAGGTGACGAAGCGGCGAAGCATCAGCTGGCGGAGGCTAATCTGCGTCTTGTTGTGAGCATTGCCAAACGCTATGCAGGAAGAGGTATGGCTCTGCTTGATTTGATTCAGGAAGGTAATCTTGGACTGATCAAAGCAGTTGATAAATTTGATTACAGCAAAGGATATAAATTCAGTACCTATGCCACCTGGTGGATTCGTCAGGCGATTACCCGTGCGATTGCCGATCAGGCAAGAACTATCCGTATTCCGGTTCACATGGTGGAGACAATTAATAAAGTGATCCGCACATCCAGGCAGCTTGTCCAGGATCTGGGCAGAGAACCCAAGCCGGAGGAAATAGGTGAAGTGATGCATATGTCACCGGAGCGAGTGAGAGAGATTCTGAAAGTTTCCCAGGAACCGGTCTCTTTGGAAACTCCGGTTGGAGAAGAAGATGACAGCCATCTGGGTGACTTTATCCAGGATGACCATGTTGCGGTTCCGGCAGAAGCAGCTGCATATACTTTGCTCCGGGAGCAGCTGGTAGAAGTTCTGGATACACTGACTGACCGTGAACAAAAGGTATTATCCCTGCGTTTCGGTCTGGTGGACGGAAGAGCAAGAACCCTGGAAGAGGTTGGAAAAGAATTTAATGTCACAAGAGAACGCATTCGTCAGATTGAGGCGAAAGCACTGCGTAAACTGCGTCACCCAAGCCGCAGCCGCAAGCTAAAGGACTATTTGGATTAAGAAAGGAAGTTATCATATGCAGTTATCAAAAAGATTGTTAGCAGTCTCTGAAATGGTAACTTCCAATAGCCGCTTGGCGGATATTGGAACGGACCATGCATACATACCAATTTACCTGGTTGAGAATCAGAGAGTGCCCCATGCAATTGCCATGGATGTAAATAAGGGCCCCTTAAACAGGGCAAAAGAAAATATTGAACTTCATGGACTAAAGGAATACATAGAGACCAGGCTCTCCGACGGAGCAGCGGCACTACGGAATGGGGAAGTGGATTCTGTTGTTATCGCCGGTATGGGCGGAGGCCTGGTAATTAAAATACTGACCGAAGGATCAGAGGTTTTGGAAAGTGTAAAGGAGCTCATTCTGCAGCCACAGTCTGAGCTCGCTTTTGTGCGCCGCTTTTTACAGGAAAACCAATTCGCAGTCATTGAAGAAAATATGGTATTGGATGAAGGAAAATATTATCCCATGATGAAAGCAGTACATGGAAAAATGGATTACAATAGAGAGATTGATTTTAAATATGGCAGGCTCCTTCTGGAGCAGAAAAACGAATGTTTAAAATCCTTTCTGGATAAAGAAGAGAAGACTTATGAAAAAGTATTGGTAACTCTTCGGGGTAACGATGGGGATCACGCAAAACAGCGTTTCGCAGAAGTGGAACAGGAACTGGAGTATATTCGCAGAGCAAAGGAGGATATGGCATGACAGGAACAGAAATCATAGAAAAATTAGAGGAAATTTATCCTGCTTCTTATGCAGCACACTGGGACAACCCCGGACTGCAGGTGGGAAGAAGAGAAAAAGAGATTAAAAAAGTGTTTGTAGCATTGGATGCTACGGATGAAGTAATTGAGGCGGCAGTTGATAAAAAAGCAGATATGCTGATTACCCATCATCCCATGCTTATGTCCGGAATGAAAAAAATTAATACAGATGATTTTATGGGACGAAAAATTATCAGGCTGATACAAAATGATATATCCTGCTTCTCAATGCATACAAATTATGATGTTCTGATGATGGCAGGTTTAAGTGCCGAATACTTAGAATTGCAGGATCCCGCCGTAATGGAAGTGACTTACCGGGGATATGAAGGCAATGCTGTCCGGGAAGAGGGATTTGGCAGGGTTGGAAGATTAAAAAAAGAAATGACCTTAAGAGAAGCCGGCGAGCTGGTCAAACAGGCATTTAGTCTGGATACGGTAAAAATATTCGGTGATTTAGACAAAATTGTCAGTCTGGCGGCAATATCTCCGGGATCCGGTAAAAGTATGATCACTCCGGCACTGTCATCCGGTGCCCAGGTGCTGATTACAGGAGATATCGGACATCATGAAGGCCTGGATGCAGTTTCCCAGGGACTTTCCATTATAGATGCGGGGCATTATGGACTGGAACATATTTTTATTAAACAGATGGCTGAATATCTAAAACAAATTTTCCCACAGCTGGAAGTGGAGCAGGAGTTTGTAAAAAACCCTTTTTATGTCCTTTTTTGATTGAAAGGATATATCGCCTTGTGATAAGATAGGAATACAGAGATAAAACTGGATTTTGAGACAGAAAGAAGGAGAAAAGTGTTATGGATGGTTATGGTTTTTTGTTGGATTTGGCGCTCATTTTATTGAGCACAAAGGTGTTGGGACTGATTACCAGGAGGTATCATATGCCTCAGGTAGTAGGTGCGCTGCTTGCAGGGTTGATAATGGGTCCCGCGATGCTGGGAATTCTGAAAGAAACTGATTTTATTCAGGCTACGGCAGAACTTGGTGTAATTGTGCTGATGTTCTGTGCAGGAATGGAAACAGATATAGAAGAGCTAAAGCGCAGCGGAAAAGCCAGCTTTGTCATAGCAGTGTTAGGGGTAATCGTACCGCTGGCGGGAGGGCTTGCAGTGGGTTATTTCTTTAACCGGCCGGGTGTTATTGAATCAGACGCAAATGCATCCCTGTTATTGCAGAACATATTTATTGGCATTATCCTGACAGCTACCTCAGTGAGTATAACGGTTGAAACATTGAAAGAAATGGGAAAATTAAAAACCCGTTCCGGAAATGCAATTCTGGGGGCAGCAATTATCGATGACATCCTTGGCATTATTGCATTGACAATCGTAACCAGTATGGCGGATACATCTGTAAATGTGATTTATGTTTTATTAAAAATCGTTGCATTTTTCATCGTGGCTCTGATAGCAGGATATCTGTTTTACCTGTTTTATAAAAAGTGGAGTGACCCTTCAGAAAGAGGGCTGCAAAGACATGCAATTGCGGCATTCGTATTCTGCCTGCTGATGTCTTACGCTGCAGAACATTTCTTTGGCGTTGCTGATATCACCGGTGCATTTATTGCAGGTCTTATCATGTCCCGGACAAAACGGGCTCAATATGTGGAAGCCAGATTCAACACCTTATCATATCTGATGCTTTCCCCCATATTTTTTGCCAGTATTGGAATAAAGGTGGAACTTCCGGCTATGACGGGAGAAATTATAGCATTTTCCGTGATATTGGTTATAGTGGCAATACTGACCAAGATCATTGGATGCGGAATTGGTGCAAAGGTATGTCATTATAAAAATTATCAATGTGCCAGGATCGGTGTCGGGATGATATCCAGAGGTGAGGTTGCGCTTATTGTAGCAAATAAAGGTTCCAAACTGGGATTGCTTGGTAAAAGTTTTCTGGGACCCATTGTAGTCGTCGTTGTAATTACAACGATTATTACACCCATTCTGTTAAAGATCATATTTAAAAAAGGGCCGGGACCGGAATTGCCGCTCAGTGATTCTGCATTGGTGGATTCATTCGATAAAGTAATTTAATTCAAAAAATTTCATATAATACATATACAGGGTATTTATACAAGTTTTATTACAGAAAGGGGCAGGGGATAATATGGCTGAACAAATGGCAGTAGTAGAGTCAAGAGGAGAAAAGAAGAAGTATCCTTACGGTACCAGTTTCTACAAAATAGCAAAAGATTATCAACATCATTATGAACAGGATATCCTGCTCGTCATGGTAAATGGAAGACTAAGGGAACTTCACAGGGAATTAGAGGAGGATTGCCAGCTTACATTTCTGACGGCAGAGGATAAGATTGGATTTGACGCATACCGCAGAAGTATGATTCTTTTACTTCTAAAGGCAATCTATCATATGGGCGGCCATGCGAATATTAAGAAGGTCTGCGCCCATTATTCGGTAAGCGAAGGTTATTACTTTACCGTGGATGGGAAATTAAAGGTGGATAAAGAATTTCTCCAGCATGTAAAAGCTTATATGTTAAAGCGGGTAGAAGAGGATATTCCCATCACAAAAAGAAATGTCAGCATTGCGGATGCCAAACGCCTGTTCCGGCACTATGGAATGATAGATAAAGAAAAATTATTTAAATACCGTACGGTATCTACAGTTAATCTCTATGATCTGGATGAGTTCGAAGATTATTTCTACGGTTATATGGTATACAGTACCGGGTATCTAAAATATTTTGATATGCATCTCTATGACGAAGGCTTTGTTTTACAGTTTCCAACCCGCAGTCATCCGAGAGTTGTACCGGAATTCCTTCCGGAAACGAAAATCTTCCATGTTCAGAAGGAATCACTGAAGTGGGGGAAAATGCTGGATATTTCTACCGTGGGAGATTTGAATGAACGGATTGTCAATGGAGAGATTAATGAACTCATTCTGATTCAGGAAGCCCTGCAGGAGAAAAAAATGGGCGAAATGGCGGAACAGATTTTGAATAATCCAAGTAAACGTCTGGTGATGATCGCCGGTCCGTCTTCTTCCGGGAAGACTACATTTTCACACAGGCTATCGATTCAGCTGTCGGCACATGGTTTAAAGCCACATCCCATTGCCGTGGATGACTATTTTGTTGACCGGGATAAGACGCCGGTGGATGCAGAGGGCAAACACAATTTTGAATGCCTGGAAGCAATTGATGTGAAACAGTTTAACCAGGATATGAACGCGCTGCTTGCAGGAGAACGAGTAGAGCTGCCTCATTATAATTTCAAAACCGGCAAGCGTGAATATAAAGGAAACTATAAACAGCTGGGTGAAAATGACATTCTGGTTCTGGAAGGAATTCACTGTTTGAATGATCAATTGTCCCACAGCCTGCCAAGGGATAGTAAGTTTAAAATTTATATCAGCGCACTTACCCAGCTTAATATTGATGAACATAACCGAATTCCAACGACCGATGGAAGGCTTTTAAGGCGTATGATCCGGGACGCAAGAACCAGAGGAACCAGTGCAAAAGGAACAATCAGTATGTGGCCATCTGTAAGAAGAGGGGAAGAAAAATATATTTTCCCATTTCAGGAAGAGGCAGATGTGATGTTCAATTCAGCATTAATCTATGAACTGGCAGCACTGAAACTCTATGCGGAGCCGTTATTATTCAGTATCGATCCGGATGAGCCGGAATTTTTGGAAGCAAAACGTCTGTTAAAGTTTTTGGATTATTTTGTGGGGATGCCAAGTGAGAGTATTCCGCATAATTCTATCTTAAGGGAATTTGTGGGTGGAAGCTGT
This sequence comes from Robinsoniella sp. RHS, assembly GCF_001029355.1. Classification (NCBI taxonomy): domain Bacteria; kingdom Bacillati; phylum Bacillota; class Clostridia; order Lachnospirales; family Lachnospiraceae; genus Robinsoniella; species Robinsoniella sp. RHS. The sequence continues at coordinate 159,482 of NZ_JNGB01000001.1, read as the reverse complement.
TTTAATGTATAAGTGAAATATCTGCATGTTAATGTATAAATGAATTACCTGCATTGACAAAAATAAAAAGAGATGGTAGAATACCCAAAGTAAGTAGAATAAATGGTCGCGGCTGGCAGACCGAAAGGTGCCAGACGAGGAAAGTCCGGGCTTCACAGGGCAGGGATGCCGGATAACGTCCGGTGGAGGCAACTCTAAGGATAGTGCAACAGAAATGAACCGCCAGTTTTACTGGTAAGGGTGGAAGGGCAGTGTAAGAGACTACCGCCTTTCTGGTAACAGAAGGGGCATATGTAAACCCCATCCGAAGCAAGACCGAACGAAAGCATATGGCGGCCCGTCAGCTTTAGGTAGGTCGCTGGAGCCTTTTGGCGACAAAAGGCCTAGATAGATGACCATTCACGACATAACCCGGCTTATCGTTCTGCTTATATTTAATAATATTTTAGATTGAAATGATTTGGACATAAAACAGCCGTAGGCATATTAATTGCCTGCGGCTGTTTTATGTCCGGAGTTCGTTTTTCGAATACACGTTTTCAAATTAACGTCCGGTATATTTTTCTTCACAATACTTACAGCGGTAAACTTCTTTTTCCGGATCAGTTAATACAAAGACCTGATCCAGACCTTGTTCGATAGAAGTGATACAGCGGGGGTTTTTACATTTAATCACGTTTGTAATTTTTTCCGGGAGGGAAAGTGCTTTTTTGTTTACAATCGTTCCATCTTTGATAATATTAATAGTAATGTTGTGATCTATAAATCCAAGGATGTCCAGATCCAGCAAATCAATGGGACATTCTACTTTAATAATATCTTTTTTTCCCATTTTATTACTGCGGGCATTTTTGATTATTGCAACACAGCAGTCCAGTTTGTCCAGTCTCAGATAGTGATAGATAGACATGCTTTTTCCGGCCTCAATGTGATCCAGTACAAAGCCTTCACTTAATTGTCCTACATTTAACATATTTATACCCATTGCATATTGCAGGCTTGCCTGCAATACTGCCACAATAAAACAGGTTGAAAGAATCACACTGTGGCATCCTTTCTATATCATAATTTTCTTTCAACCTTCTACCCATTGCAGTATTGCAGGCTTTCAACCTTCTATCTCCAATAAGGTAAGAATTAATGCCATTCTGACATATACACCATATTGTACCTGTTTGAAATAGGCAGCTCTCGGGTCATCATCTACCTCTACCGAGATTTCATTTACTCTTGGCAGGGGGTGGAGCACCAGCATATCGTCTTTGGCAAGTTCCATTTTCTGTTTGTCCAGAATATAGAAATCTTTCATGCGGACATAGTCTTCTTCATTAAAGAAGCGTTCCCCTTGAACTCTGGTCATATAGAGCAGGTCTAATTCAGGAAGGGCTTCTTCTAGGCGGACTACTTCTTTGTATTCCATATGGTTTTGTTCCAGAACATCTTCACGGATATAATCAGGAACACGCAGTTCATCCGGAGAAATCAGTACAAACCGGATACCGGTATAGCGTACCAGAGCATGAATGAGTGAGTGAACTGTTCTTCCAAACTTTAAGTCCCCGCATAATCCAATCGTCAGGTTGCCAAGGCGTCCCTTTAAAGAACGGATGGTCAAGAGATCGGTCAGTGTCTGGGTCGGATGCTGGTGTCCGCCGTCACCTGCGTTAATAACTGGGATAGAAGATTTCATAGAGGCTACCATAGGAGCACCTTCTTTGGGATGTCTCATAGCGCAGATATCTGCGTAGCAGGAGACCATACGGATTGTATCGGCAACACTTTCGCCCTTGGAAGCTGAGCTGGATGCGGCCGAAGAAAAACCAAGTACATTACCTCCCAGATTCATCATAGCTGCTTCAAAGCTTAATCTGGTTCGGGTACTTGGTTCATAAAATAAAGTTGCCAATTTTTTTCCTTCACATGCATGGGCATATTTCGATGGATTGGCTTCAATATCATTAGCTAAATTCAAAATAGTATTTAATTCCTCCACGCTAAAATCTAAAGGACTCATTAAGTGTTTCATAGTTTTCTCCTTTCGCGCAATGAATATTTGCTTTTAATATCATATAATAGATGGTATTGAATTTCAAGTGCTTTTTTCTATATTACAGCCGGAGTAATTACTTGGTATCAAAATAGATTTGAAATGTAAAAGGAATGGGAGGGAAATGCGGCTTAGACAGGGGAAAAATCTTTTGCAATTATGGGGCGTATGAGATATAATAAAAACAAAAGTTTTGGTATTTATTCAGAAGAAATTTACTATGGAATACTGCCTGTTTCCGGGTTTTGAAGGTAATTGGCGGTGGAGGAGGTAATATATGAAGTTTGTAGAGAAAAAAAGAGTGCTGTTTTTTGGACTGCCATGGACGTTCACAAAATATACGATTACGAATGAGTACATTACAGTGAATTCAGGTTTGCTAAATCATGAGGAGAATGATGCATACATGTATAAGATTGTGGATGTACGGCTGGATACCAGCCTTCTGGAGCGGTTGTTTGGACTTGGTACGGTGCATTGTTATGGGGGAGACGTAACGAATCCTACATTGGCGCTGGTACATATTAAGAATGCAAAACAGATAAAGAATTTTATTCTGGAAGCTTCTGAGGAACAACGAATCAAACGAAGAACATTGAATACCATGGATGTTGCCGGCAGTTTTGACGGGGCACAGGGGAATGTGGACTGTGACTGTGGCGGACAGCATATGGGCTAGAGTGTGTTTGAAGACAGGAAAAAGGCTGTTACATCGTTTGTATGCAACAGCCTTTATCGTTTTAAAATTTTTTCATAGAGCAGCCCTGTGGCAAACCACAAGGGAGCGTAGTCCAGTCTGATTACTCCTTTTACATTTAATTTTGCATTGCTGTAATCCCAGGGGCACATACCACGTTTTTTCAGGAAAGCACCGGTTAGAAATTCGGTACCGAATATGGCCATGGTGTAGATAAATCCGCGGAAAATAGCGCTTTTTTTATTTATGCGCTGGTAAATTGGACCGATAAAAGCTGCCATGCCATAGATAGGAAACATCCAGATCGAGGATTTTCCGGTTAATTTCAGTTCTCTGCGCCGGAATGAAAGAAAGCCGGTCCAGAGGATTTCCAGACACCAGCCGCAGATGCCGCATTTAATAAAATTATTCTTCATATGGAGAGTATGCGCCGGATTATCATGTATTATACATTTCGTTCATAATAAATAAAAAATTCAGTCACGCCCTGCTGCAGTGCTTTATGTTCCGGGAAGGATGCCACATGTTTATCATTAGAATCCGTATTATTTTGGCAGTATTGCAGGCTGCCTGCGGTATACAACTTATTAATGCAGTATTGCAGGAGGAACCTGCGATATGCAGGGGGTATAAAGATGAATAAAAAAGAAGTTACGGCTACGGATGTAGCAAAAGCAGCGGGAGTATCCCAGGCTGCTGTTTCTATGATCCTCAATAAGAAATACAATGTTTCTTTTTCCAGAGAGACAATTGAAAGAGTTGAAGAGGCAGCACGGAATTTAGGATATTCAATGGAAAAGAAATCTGCCAGGCAGCAGTCCAGAATGAAAGGGACAATCTTTGTAGTATGTCCCAATCTAAACAATCCCTATTATGGTATGCTGATTGACGGAATCGAACAGGCAGCTTTAAAAAACCGTTTTGATATATTCGTCTGCCAGACGAACCGGAACCTGCAGACAGAAGAGAAATATTTGAAACGGCTTGAAAAGCTTTGCCCTTCTGGTATTATCTATACCTGTATGCCGGCTTTTCCGGACATGGTCAACCGGATGGCCATGAAAATACCGGTAGTGTTTATCGGTGAAAAAAATAATAAATTATTAGTTGACTCCATAGAACTGGACAGCCGGAAGCCTGGCAGTATGATAGCCAGATATCTGCTGGAGCTTGGGCATCGGAAAGCAGGGTATATTTCGACTGCTGTAAATGAAAAACAGCCCGCCAGACTAAGGCGCAAGGAGGGATTTACAGAAGAATTCGAAAATGCGGGAATAGATCATCAGGTATTTATAAAAGAGCCTGATGAGGCACGAAAAGCCCCCTGTCTGCAAAACATGGATATGGAATTTCAAGTGGGTTACCTGCTGACGCTGGAGCTGATCAGGGAGGTGCCGGATATTACGGCAATCGTAGGGTTAAATGATATGATAGCGCTTGGAATCAGAGATGCTCTTTTGCAGGAGAAATACAGAATACCCAAGGATATTTCGGTTGTAGGCTGTGACAATATACTGGCATCCCAGATGCGTGGAATTGATCTGACGACGGTAGATCATTATGCAGGGAAAAAGGGAGAAGATGCCTGTAACCTTCTGATGCAGAAAATGGAACGCCAGAAGAGAGAAAAAGAGATAATGACAGAACATGTGGTTCACAGAGTGGAATATGAACCGCGTTTGATTATACGTGGGACTTCATCTTATGCTGTTTATAATTTAAAATATTAATAATAGACTTCATTTATAATTTGATACCGCCTTTGACAAAACAGAAAAAGTCGGGTAGAGTAGCAGCATAAGAAAATTTCTCAGGAAAGAAGGAGTCCATTATGAAGATAAAAGACTGGCAGGAATATTTAAACAGGGAAATACCATGCAGCTGCAGCAAAGAACATCGCTGCGATATTGATGAAATACTGATAGAAGCGGGTGCGTTAAAGAAGCTTCCGGGCATTTTATCCCGCTATAACTACCAAAATATCTGCGTCGTATCTGACATTCATACGGAGCAGGTTGCAGGTAAGACAGTCTCCGCTCTATTAAATGAAAATGGATATCAATATACGAAGGTAGTGTTTCCGGAAGATGAATTGATTCCGGATGAAAGGATATTAGGGAGCCTGTTGGTTGATTTGCCGCAGAATTGCGATTTGATCCTGGCAGTAGGCTCCGGAACCATCAATGACCTTTGCAAGTTTATCAGTTACAAATTAAATATTGATTATTTTATTTTGGCAACAGCGCCTTCTATGGATGGATTTGCTTCCAATGTAGCTCCGCTGATTGTAAAAAATCTGAAGACCACATATGAAGTTGGGAAACCAAAAGTAATCATCGGAGATCTGGAGATCTTAAAAGAAGCTCCGATTTCTATGATCGCTGCAGGTGCAGGAGATATTCTGGGCAAGTACGTGTGTTTAACAGACTGGAAACTGGCCCATCTGGTTACCGGAGAATATTACTGCGAGTATGTAGAATCTTTGATCCGCAGTTCCATCGAAGCTGTAGTATCAGCTATTTCAAGAGTCAAAGAGCGGGACGAAGAGGCAATAGGTTCCATTATGGAGGGATTGGTTTTATCCGGTATCGCTATGAGTTATGTGGGGAATTCCCGCCCGGCATCCGGAAGCGAGCACCATTTATCCCATTATTGGGAAATGATGTCATTATTCGGAGGCAGCCATGGGGCACTGCATGGGACAAAAGTAGGAATTGGTACGGTACTGGGATTAAGAATGTACGAAAAGCTGGGTGAAAAACTGGACAATCTGAAGGAAAAAAGTGCTTCCTTTCATCGGGATGCATGGGATCAGCTGATTCGGGAAGCATACAGGCAGGCAGCACCTCAGGTGATCCTGTTAGAAAATCAGGTACATAAAAATGCGGACGATGCTGTTCACAGCCGTGTAAATGAGCTTGAAAAGCATAAAGAAGAGATCAGAAAAATGATAGCAGCCCTGCCAAAAGCAGATGAAATTGCAGGGATGTTAAAAGAAATGGATGCTCCTTTCCAGCCGGCGCAGATCGGAGTAGATCATAAAACACTAAAAAACAGTGTATTATATGCAAAAGAACTGCGTAACCGTTTTGGACTACTGCAATTTTTGTTTGATACAGGAGAATTAGAAGAAATGTCAGAATTAGCTGTGAGGGAATTTTCATGTCAGAATTAAGTAATAAGAAATTATTTTTATTCGATATCGATGGTACCTTATCCGTCGGTGATACCTTGTTTGACGGGTCCAGGGAACTTTTGGAGTATATAGAGAAGATCGGTGGAAGTGCATATTATATTACTAATAATTCCACGAAAAGCAATCGGGATTATGTTGAAAAATTTGCCAAATGGGATCTTAGCACTGAGGAAGAGCAGTTTGTCACGTCGGGATACATGGCAATCCGTTATTTAAAAAGTTATTTTCAAAATCAGAAAATATTTGTACTTGGAACAAAATCTTATATTGCAGAATTACAAAAACAAGGCATTTTGGTAACCGAAGCTGTGGAAGATGACGTGGCATGTGTGCTGGCTGCATATGACAGTGAGTTAAACTATCAAAAATTGGAAAAAGCCTGTGAGCTGCTCTATCGAAAGGAAGTTGCTTATCTTGCCACCAATCCCGATCTTTGCTGCCCGGCACCTTTTGGATTTATACCGGACTGCGGTTCGATCTGTAATATGCTGGAGGCAGCCGTTTACCGCAAACCAAAGTATCTTGGAAAACCAAGCCGTGAAGTAGTCGAACTGTGCCTGGAACGGTCTGGATTTACAAGAGAAGAAACCCTGGTGGTAGGGGACCGGCTGTATACAGATATCGCCTGCGGCATAGAGGGAAAAGCACAGACATGCCTTCTGCTGACCGGTGAAGCGAAGCGGGAAGATCTGGAAAGTACAATTTATAAGCCGGATTATTGTTTTGAGACAGTCCGGGAATTATTGGAATTTATAGAGCGATCCTGATTCGGTATATACCAGTGCCTCCCGGCGTAAATACGCCGTGAGGTACTGGAGAGCCCAGACAAAGAAGCGACAAAAAAGCTTCTTTGTCTGGGCTCCTTCTTTATGTATAGATTTTAATCCCTAAAATCCGCACAATTTCATTGAATTTTGCTAAGAAGTATAATATAATAAACAATTAAAGTAAGTAGAATTTTATCATAATGAGCAGATCATTATTTAAAAAATAGATTGGAGAATCATGAACTACGAAGAAGCAAGAGTATATTTAGACAATGCGGCTAAATACGGAAGTGTACTTGGTCTTGACAACATGAAGGAAATGCTCGCAAGGCTTGATAATCCGCAGGATAAATTGAAGTTTATCCATATTTCAGGAACTAATGGCAAAGGCAGTGTACTGGCATATCTGTCAACTGTCCTGAAGGAAGCCGGCTACCGGGTAGGACGTTATATCTCCCCGGCATTGTTCCGGTATCGTGAAAGAATCCAGGTAAATGAGATCTTTATTGAGAAGGATTCCCTGGCAGCCCATGTAGCAGCAATAAAAGCGGCGGCAGATGCAATGGAAGAAGAAGGACTGCCGCATCCTACTTCATTTGAGATTGAAACGGCGTTGTCCTTTTTATATTTCAAAGAAAAAAAGTGTGATATCGTAGTTCTGGAAACAGGACTTGGAGGTTTGGATGATGCAACCAATGTGATTACCACCACGGTTATGGAGGTTATTGCATCAATCAGCATGGATCATATGGGGGTACTTGGCAATACCATCGAAGAGATTGCAGCTAAGAAAGCCGGTATTATAAAGCCGGAAACCCTGGTTGTTACCATGCAGCAGAAGAAAGAAGCCATGCAGGTAGTTCTCGACACTGCTAAGGAGAAGAACTGCAGTGTGATGATTGCTTCGCCGAAAAGGGCAAAAGATATCCATTATGGATATGAAGAGCAATCTTTCACCTATGGTGGATACGACAATCTCAGGATTTCCCTTGCAGGAAGTTATCAGATTGCTAATGCAGTACTTGCAGTGGAAGCGGTAAAGGGGCTGGTACGTTTGGGCTACCAGATAACGGAAGAGGTCCTGCGCAGCGCTTTTTTCCACACGAAATGGCCGGGACGTTTTACCCTGATTCGTAAAGACCCGGTATTTATTATTGATGGAGCGCATAACCGGGATGCGGCTCAGGTTTTAAAAGAATCCATCGAACTGTATTTTCAGAACAAAAAAATATATTATATAATGGGTGTTTTTAAAGATAAAGAATATGATCAAATATTAAAAACAACCGCTCCATTTGCGGAAGCAATTATTACAATCGAAACGCCACATAACGACAGAGCGCTGCCGGCACAGGAGCTGGCAATTGCAGCAGCAAAGTACCATAATCATGTGGAAGCAGCAAAAAGCATCCGGGATGCACTGGATAAGAGCCTTTCAATGGCGGGGAAAGACGATGTGATTATTGCCTTTGGTTCCCTTTCTTTTTTAGGAGAGATTACCAGAGAAATGGGAGAAAGTGAGGATTAACTATCATGATAGATCAGAGTAAAATCAAAGAAGGCGTTAGACTTATTTTAGAAGGAATCGGTGAAGATACCACAAGAGAAGGACTGATTGAGACACCGGACCGTATTGCAAGGATGTATACAGAGATCGTAGGCGGAATGGAAGAAGATGCGGCTGAGCATTTAAGCAAACGCTTTCATGTGAAAAATAATGAAATGGTATTGGAAAAAGACATAACATTTTATTCTACCTGTGAGCATCATATGCTTCCGTTTTTCGGAAAAGCACATATTGCATATGTTCCAAATGGTTCTGTAGTAGGGCTTAGCAAAATAGCAAGAACGGTAGAAGTATTTGCAAAGCGCCTGCAGCTGCAGGAACAGCTGACAGCCCAGATAGCGGATGCATTTATGGACAATCTGGCTCCCCAGGGAGTAATGGTTATGGTAGAAGCAGAGCATATGTGTATGACCATGCGTGGAATTAAAAAACCGGGTTCGAAAACAGTTACCGTAGTTACCAGAGGAATTTTTAAAGATAACGAAAAACTGCAGAACACATTTTATCAAATGTTAAGGTAGGTTGAAGCAAATGGATCGGGTTAATGAAATATTATTGAACAGGACTTACCGGGAATGTCTGGGGAAAATCCGTGTATGTGAAGCAGACCGGATCTTCTGCAAGCACGATATGGCACATTTTATGGATGTGGCAAGGCTTGCATATATTATAAATCTAAGAGAAGGACTGAATATCAAGGAGGAGCGGATCTATGCGGCCGCTCTTTTACACGATATAGGGAGACATGAACAGTATATAGATGGTACACCGCACCAGGAGGCAAGCGCCAGAATTGCTTCGGCTATTTTACAGGCGTGTGGCTTTGCAAAGGCAGAGAGTGAAGATATTATAAATGCCATTGCCCAGCATAGAAACAGTGAAATAAAAAATGAAAAGAGTCTTGCAGGCATTATCTACAGGGCAGATAAGATGTCCAGAAGCTGCTATGGATGTGAAGCTGAAAAACAGTGCAGCTGGAGTGATGAAAAGAAAAATTTAAAGATTCTTTTATAGTTATAAAAACAGAATATAAAGGTGGTTAGAGACATGATGAGAATAGGCAATCGGGATTTTGATGTAGATAAACATACTTATATTATGGGCATTTTAAATGTAACGCCGGATTCCTTTTCTGATGGAGGAAAATGGAATAATAAGGATGCTGCCCTTAAGCACGCACAGGATATGATAGAAGAGGGTGCAGATATCATTGATATCGGAGGCGAGTCCACGAGGCCGGGATATACCCTGCTGACTGATGAAGAAGAAATTGCACGTGTTGTTCCGATGATTCAGGCGATAAAGAGCCGGTTTGACGTTCCGGTATCCATCGATACTTATAAAAGCCGCGTAGCCAGAGCGGCGTTGGAAGCAGGAGCAGATCTGGTAAATGATATCTGGGGCCTGAAATATGATGATGACCTGGCAGGTGTAATTGCAGAATATCAGGCACCCTGCTGCCTGATGCATAACCGCAGAGAAGCGGATTATCAGGATTTTATCAACGATATGCTGCAAGACCTGAGAGAAACAATTTCCATCGCGAAAAAAGCCGGAATAGCAGACAACAAAATCATCTTAGATCCCGGAGTTGGATTTGGAAAGACTTATGAAAATAATCTGGAAGCGATAGACAGGCTGGAGCGCATGCATGAACTTGGCTGCCCGATCCTCCTTGGAACCTCCAGAAAATCAGTGATCGGACTTACCCTGGATCTTCCGGCTTCCGAGCGATTAGAGGGGACACTTGCCACAACGGTAATGGGCGTCATGAAAAAAGCTGCTTTTGTGAGAGTTCATGATATCCGGGCAAATGCAAGAATTATTAAGATGACTGAGGCGATCATTGGACGTGCTTGAATATGATAGAAATTTAAAACATATTCCGGAGAGCGGACATATAAAAACATAAGCTGGAGGAACGGAACGCATGGATAAAATAAAGATTAAAGACCTGGAAATATACTGTCACCACGGTGTGTTTCCAGAGGAAAATACATTAGGACAGAAGTTTATTGTATCGGCAACGCTGTATACGGATACCAGAGAAGCGGGAATGAATGATGATTTAACCAAATCCATACATTATGGTGACGTAAGTCATTTTATTACGGAATTCATGCAGAATCATACATTCAAACTCATTGAAACGGTTGCGGAAAAACTGGCAATGGAATTGTTGATCGAAGTTGCGAATCTAAAAAAGGTTAAGCTGGAGATCAAGAAACCCTGGGCGCCGGTAGGTCTTCCTTTAGATACCGTAGCAGTGGAAATTAAAAGAAGCTGGCACACGGCTTATATTGCCATTGGTTCGAATATGGGAGATAAAAGTTCCTATCTGCAGGGTGCGGTAAAATCTCTGGATGAACTTTATGGCTGCCAGGTAGAAAAGGTATCGGAACTGATTACCACAGCACCTTACGGCGGGGTAGAACAGGATGAATTTTTAAATGGAGCCCTGAAGCTTAAAACACTGTTTACACCTCAGGAGCTGTTAGAAAAACTTCATGAAATAGAGTTGGAAGCCGGCAGGGAGCGGGTAATACGCTGGGGTCCCAGAACGCTGGATCTGGATATACTTTTGTATGATGATATCATCTTAGATACGGAAGATCTGCACATTCCTCATATTGAAATGCATTTGAGAGACTTTGTACTGGAACCTATGGTTCAGATTGCACCATATAAGAGACATCCGCTGCTAAAGAAAACAATGGAACAGTTAAAGGGAGAATTAAATGACTGATTTAACAGAATTAAGAGATGAGATTGACCGTATTGACAAGGAAATGGTTGCTTTATTCGAAAAAAGAATGAGCATCAGCGGCCAGGTTGCAGAATATAAAATTGATACCGGAAAGAAAGTATTTGATAAAGCAAGAGAAGCATCCAAAATTGAAGCAGTTACCAATATGACTCACAATGATTTTAATAAACATGGTGTGGAAGAATTGTTTCAGCAGATTATGGCTATGAGCAGAAAACTGCAGTATCAGCTGCTGGCACAAAAAGGTGCAGTAGGAAGACTGCCGTTTATTGAAGTGGATGAAATCCAAAAAGAGAATATAAGAGTTGTTTTCCAGGGGGTGGAAGGTGCATACAGCCATGCGGCAATGAAGGAGTATTTCGGAGATAAAGTAAATGCTTTCCATGTGGAAACCTGGAAGGATGCCATGGAAGCCATCGCAGAGGGCTCAGCAGATTATGCGGTGCTTCCCATCGAGAATTCTACAGCCGGAATCGTGAACGATATGTATGATTTATTGGTTGATTTTGAAAATTATATTGTGGCAGAGCAGGTGATCCGCTGTGAACATAAGCTTCTGGCTGTTCCCGGTACTAATCTGGATGAGGTGAAAACCGTATATTCCCATCCGCAGGGGCTGATGCAGTGCAAGCAGTTCTTAGACCAGCACAGAGGCTGGAAACAGGTGCCTTTAGATAATACGGCAGTAGCTGCAAAGAAAGTATCAAATGACCGGGATAAAACCCAGGTGGCCATAGCCAGTGCCTTTGCAGGAGAATTTTTTGACCTTCAGGATATGGGTGTTCAGGTATGTTATAACGAAGTCAATTCCACCAGATTTATTATTGCCACTAACCAGAGAATTTTCAGAAAAGATGCAGACAAGGTCAGTATCTGTTTTGAAGTGCCTCATAAGAGCGGTTCGTTATATAACATGCTTTCTCATTTTATATACAATAATCTGAACATGAGCAAAATTGAATCAAGACCCATACCGGGCAAAAACTGGGAGTACCGGTTCTTTATCGATTTCGAAGGAAATCTCAGTGACAGTGCAGTAAAAAATGCACTGCGTGGTATTCGGGAAGAAGCAATCAATATGAAGATATTAGGTAATTATTAGAGAACGTTTGAAAATTGCATATATCAGTATGTGCGATTCCGTCAGTAAAACGGGGAGTGTATGCTGAATTAATAGATAGTCGAAAAGGCATCAGAGAAAGGCAGTCAAAATGGCAGGAATAAATGAATTAATTGTATACAGAAACTTTGAACAGGGACAGGTGCTGGAGGATATGACCTGGATTATGGGACATTTGTATAATGAATATTATAATGTAGAAGATATCCGGGCTTTATTTTATGACTGCATACACGGTCTGGTAGAGCTGGCGGGCAGCTATGGCTTTTCGAAAAATCTATGGCATAACTACCTTACCTTTCTGCTGGTGAATAATGAAAACACCTTTAGCACTGCCTGTGAAATTGTGGGGCCGGTAGATGGCAGCATCAATGCATTAGTGCGTCATGATTTTGAAATCTTAAAAGAACTATTTGATTATGATTTCGAACCGGTAGAAAAGTTTCTTCAGGTGAATTGTTTTAGTTTTGTAAGTAATTATCAGAACATTAATGAAAACAGCAAAATGTTTAACAAGAGAATTCGTGACCGTATCTGCGACCTGAGTGTGAAACTTGGGAACGCCGGAAGCATCGATGAATTTATGGAGGATATGACGACGTTTTACAAAGACTTCGGTGTGGGAAAGCTGGGCCTCCACAAAGCATTCCGTGTGGCGCATGAAGAAGACGGTGTACATATTGTACCAATTACAAATATCGCACATGTACATCTCGATGACCTGGTGGGATATGAGATAGCCAAAAAGAAACTGATCGATAATACAGAGGCTTTTGTTCAGGGCAGAAAAGCCAATAACTGTCTGCTATTTGGAGATGCAGGTACCGGTAAATCTTCCAGCATCAAAGGTATTTTAAATCAGTACTATGATCAGGGACTTCGCATTATTGAAATTTATAAGCACCAGTTCCAGGATTTAAATGAAGTAATTGCTCAAATTAAGAATCGAAATTATAAGTTCATCATATATATGGATGATTTATCTTTTGAAGAATTTGAAATCGAATATAAATATCTGAAAGCTGTGATAGAGGGGGGACTTGAGAAAAAGCCGGATAATATACTGATCTATGCTACCTCAAACCGCAGGCATCTGGTTCGTGAACAATTCAGTGATAAAGAGGGCCGCAGAGATGACCTTCATTCATCTGATACGGTACAGGAGAAGCTGTCCTTAGTATACCGGTTTGGAGTTAAGATTTTCTTCTGTGCTCCGGATAAAAAAGAATTCCAGAAGATCGTCAGAACTCTGGCAGAACGGTATAACATAAAAATGGAGGAAGAGGAGCTGCTGCTGGAAGCAAATAAATGGGAACTGCAGCACGGCGGACTGTCAGGCCGTACGGCACAGCAGTTTATCGATTATTTATTAGGTAAAATACAGGAGTAAACACAAACTATATGGGGGTGATAAAGTGACAATCGCAACATATGCAGCAATTGATGTGGGATCTTATGAAATAGAAATGAAGATTTTTGAACTTTCCGCCAGACAGGGGATGCGTGAAATTGACTGCATCCGTCACAGAATGGAACTGGGAAAGGATGCCTACCGGACAGGGAAGATCAGCGTGGACTTAGTGGAAGAGCTTTGCAGTGTACTTCAGGATTTCCTTTTAATTATGAAAAGTTACCGTGTAAATGCTTTTCGTGCCTGTGCAACCAGCGCAGTCAGAGAAACCAAAAATAAATTAATTATGCTTGATTATATCGAAAAGCGCACAGGTATTAAAATTGAGGTGCTGGGGAACTCAGAAGAGCGTTTTCTGGATTATAAGTCAATTGCATCCAGAGAAGCGGAATTTGCCAATATCATTCAAAAAGGTACTGCTATTTTGGACGTTGGCGGCGGCAGTATGCAGATTTCACTGTTTGATAAGGACAGTCTGGTAACAACACAGAATATCCGTCTTGGCAATATGCGTATCCGTGAACGTCTGTCCGTAATGGAGAATCAGGCGCCCCATATGGAGGTTCTGATCGAAGAACTGATTAACAATGAGGTTTTAGGATTTAAAAAGTTATATTTAAAAGAAAGAGAGATTCAGAATGTGATCCTGATCGGAGATTATATCCTGGATCTGACCAAAAAATCCTTTTTGACAAAAGAAGAATTTCTGAAACTGTATGACACAGTGATCCGTAAATCTCCGGAAGATATAGCTGAGGCATATGAGATTCCTTATGAAAGTGCATCTCTTATCATTCCGTCGGTTATTATTTATAAGCGTTTATTAGAAGAAATGGAAGCAGAGGCGATCTGGGTGCCTGGTGTTTCCCTGTGTGATGGCATGGCATATGAATACGCTCAGAAAAATAAAATAATCAAGTCACTTCATAACTTTGATAATGATATCATTGCTGCTGCCAGAAATATTTCCAAGCGGTACCAATGCAATAAAGGTCATATCAAAGCACTGGAAGACCTGGCAATTCCTATTTTTGACAAGTTGAAAAAAGTGCATGGAATGAATGCCAGAGACCGGCTTCTGCTTCGGATTGCAGTCATACTCCATGGGTGTGGTAAATATATCAGCCTCTCTAATGTGGCGGAGTGCTCCTACAGTATTATTATGGCAACAGAGATTATTGGATTGGCCCATGTTGAGCGGGAAATCATCGCAAATGTGGTAAAATACAATACCATGGATTTCTCTTATTATGACGTGACCGAAGGACGGATTACGGAGATCAGCAAAGATGAGTACTTAAGAATTGCAAAATTAACAGCGATTTTACGTGTGGCTAATGCTCTTGACCGCAGCCACAAGCAGAAATTCAAAGATGTAAGGCTGGCATTTAGAGAAAATGAACTGGTGATAACAGCAGAAACCCAGGAAGATATTACATTGGAAAAGGGGCTGTTTAGGGAAAAAGCAGATTTCTTTGAAGAAGTATTCAGCGTCCGGCCAGTGATTAAACAGAAGAAAATAATGTAACAGGGAGGGAGACAGATGGAACAAATTGATTTTACAAAACCTGAATTTTATACCAACCGGGAATCTAGCTGGGTAGGATTTAATGACAGAGTCCTGAGCGAAGCCAGGGATAAATCCCTTCCGTTATTCGAACGGTTAAAATTTCTGAGTATTACAGCTTCAAATCTGGATGAATTCTTTATGATCCGTGTGGCATCTTTAAAAGATATGGTACATGCAGGTTATATGAAAAAAGATATAGCAGGTTTAACCGCCACAGAACAGATTGATATGATCTTAAAAGAAGTACATGAGCTGGTAAATGTGCAGTACTCCACCTATAACCGTTCTCTCTTGCCGGCTTTAAAGCAGCAGGGACTGGAAGTGGTAGTCTGCCACGAAGATTTAAACAAAGAACAGGAACTATTTGTTGACCAATATTTTGAAGAAAATGTATATCCGGTACTCACCCCAATGGCAATGGATTCTTCCAGGCCGTTTCCCCTGATACGCAATAAATCTTTAAATATAGGAGCATTGATTTCCAAAAAGGGTGAAACCGAGTTTGCTACGGTACAGGTCCCCTCAGTACTGCCCAGAATCATCCGCCTTCCGGAAGGAAAAAAGGGAGAAAAAAGGGTAATACTTTTAGAAGAGGTCATTGAGCGTAATATCCAGAAGCTGTTCTTAAACTATAATGTAATCTGTGCCCACCCATATAGAATCATGAGGAATGCAGACTTAACCATTGACGAAGACGAGGCAGCAGATCTTCTAAAAGAAATACAGCGCCAGCTGAAAAAGCGTCAGTGGGGCGAGGTAATCCGTCTGGAAATCGAAGATAAGATGGATAAACATCTTTTGAAAGTATTAAAGAAAGAATTTAGTATAAAAGAAGAAGAGATTTTTTCAATCAACGGTCCCCTGGATCTGACATTCCTGATGAAGATGTATGGATTGGACGGTTTTGATCATTTGAAATACGAATCTTACCATCCTCAGCCGGTACCGGATATGATGGGAGAAGAGGATATTTTTACCCAGATCCGAAATGGGGATATACTGCTTCATCATCCATTTATGACATTTAATCCCGTAGTAGACTTTGTAAAACAGGCGGCGAAAGATCCCGACGTTCTGGCGATCAAACAGACACTGTATCGGGTCAGCGGAAATTCACCGATTATTGCCGCACTTGCCCAGGCTGCGGAAAACGGCAAGCAAGTTTCCGTATTGGTAGAATTAAAAGCCCGTTTTGATGAAGAGAATAACATTGTATGGGCAAAGATGCTGGAAAAAGCCGGATGTCATGTTATCTATGGGTTAGTGGGACTTAAGACACACAGTAAAATCACCCTTGTTGTCCGCAGAGAAGAAGACGGAATACGCCGTTATGTCCATCTGGGAACAGGGAACTACAATGACGCAACGGCGAAACTTTATACAGACTGCGGCCTTTTGACCTGTTCAGAGCCGATTGGAGAAGATGCTACGGCAGTATTCAACATGCTATCCGGTTATTCCGAGCCAAAGAGCTGGAACAAGCTGGCAGTGGCACCGATCTGGCTGAGAAACCGCTTCTTAAAACTGATCAGGCGTGAGACCAGGAATGCCCTGGAAGGCAAACAGGCTCATATTATAGCCAAGATGAATTCTTTATGCGATAAAGATATCATTGCTGCTCTTTATGAAGCATCGGCTGCAGGCGTGAAGGTAGATCTGATTATACGTGGTATCTGTTGTCTGAAGGTGGGAATTCCCGGTGTGAGTGAGAATATCACCGTACGTTCTATTGTTGGAAACTTTCTGGAACACAGCCGTATTTTCTACTTTTACCACAATGGAAGCGAAGAGGTTTATATGGGAAGCGCAGACTGGATGCCGCGTAACCTGGATAAACGTGTAGAAATTCTCTTTCCGGTTGAAAGTGAACGCTTGAAGATGGAAGTGATACACATCTTGCAGATTCAGTTGGAAGATAATGTGAAGGCACATATTTTACAGCCGGACGGAAGCTATGAGAAAGTAGACAGAAGAGGTAAAGTGAAAATGAATTCTCAGGAGTATTTCTGTGAAGAAGCAATAGAAAGGGCTGTAAAACCGGAAGACGTTGTAAAAGACAGGGTATTTATTCCGGCAGAACCGATAGATAATTGATGAGAAAGCTGTTTTATCATTGAAAATGCCAAAAGGGCAGGAAAAGGGATGAAAATATTAAATTGGGGTTTAGGTGAGTAAAGACGCTTTGTAGATGTAGGTAGTGTACGGAAAGAGAAGGGGACGGACCAGGACATTGGTTTGGAAGGCTTACCGCAGAACTGGCATTTTCTAACCTTCCCAGAGCACTTTTTGGCGGCACGCGGGCATTCGCTGCGAAATCCTGATGCATTTCGCAGCTCACTGCCCGCTTACAATCCGATGGGAGCCAGTCGAATTGTATCCGCCAAAAAGCACACCGGGAAGGTAAGTAAATGCTCAGCTCTGCTATACGCCTTCCAAACCAATGTCCTGGTCCGCCCCCTTCTCTTTCCGGGATGCAGTTTACTGATACAAAGCTGGTTTTCTCAGCGTGGTGGGACCCCGGGGTTGTGGCATGCTGTACGCTATTGGCGTAAAGCAACTGATCTTGAGAACGGAATTTGTTTTTCATTCTGTAACCAGAAAAACGAACAAACTTTCATCTTCTCTTACACAAACAGCCGAAACATACTGCGCAGCATCCAATAAAGAACAGCCTGTCACAGTCCAAGGGTCTCCACTCTGCTGAGAAAACCAGCTTTGTGGCAGTAAACTGGATCTCGGAAAGATGGGTGTGGGAAACTGGCATGGGCGGAGGAAGCGTAGAGCAGAGCTGAGTATTTACTTACCTTTCCGGAGTGTTTTTTGGCGGATAGTATTCGACTGGCTCCCATCGGATACTAAGCGGGCACTGAACCGAGAAATGCATCAGGATTTCTCGGTGAATGCCCGCGTGCCGCCAAAAAGCGCTCCGGAAAGGTTAGAAAATACCAGTTCTGCGGCCAGCTGACGGAGCCCATGCCAGTTTCCCACACCCATCTTTCCGTACACTACCTCCATCTACAAAGCGTCTTTCCTTAGCTAAACCCAAATTTAAGCTAATTGTCTATTTCCCACTCTGCTGCATTTTTATTGCTAATTCAAACGTTTTAGACACCGATGGTTAATACAAGAGGAATTTTTCTATCACTTCTGCAATACCGTCATGGTTATTATCTCTTTGGGTTATGTAGTCACCGTATTTTTTAATATCATCAGCCGCATTTTTCATAACGACGCCGATTGCAGCCGTTTCAAGCATAGAGATGTCATTAGGAGCGTCTCCGGCAGCAATGGTATTGCATTTTGGAATGCCCAGAATACCACATAATACTTCAATAGCATGTCCTTTTGACATACCCGGGGCCACTAATTCCAGGTACTGGGGACAGGAAAAGATATGTTCTACCTTGCCGTCTGCCCATTCTGAAATGGATTCCTGGAAGTGTACCAGTTTATCATGGTTTTCATAATCGATTACGATTACTTTCCCCGGCTCAGTGGTTAATTCCATCATAACATCAGGCACAATTCTGGAGGTAAGATTTGTCAGTGACTCGTATCTGTGCAGTGCGGGTGTATCATATTCTGAAAGAATATGAGTGTCTGAATAGGTCTGGCAATGCAGCCCCTGTGCATGCGCAGCATCTAAAAGATAGCGGACAAAAGGCAGCGGAAGCGTTTCTTTAAAGACGGTTTTCTTATGGTATAAATCATAGATTTCTGCCCCGTTAAAAGCAATTGCATAACAACCATCCTGTGTCAATCCCAGTTCTTTTGATAAAACAATTGCACTGGCAAGAGGTCTTCCGGTAGTAATCACGATCTTATGTCCCTGCTTTAAAGCTTTTTGGATTGCTTCATGATTGCCTGATGTAATTTCCTTATCATCATTTAACAAGGTGCCGTCCAGGTCTAGGAATAAGATTTTGATTTTCTTCTCTTTCTCCATAAAATCTTCCAGAGCTTCATCACTGTCACTGATCCAGATATCTTCCTCTGTGGCCGTCAGTCCCAGATATTCACGCAAAGTGCGTGTATCATCACTAAAATTCCATTTGCTGGTATAATCAAAAATTTCATCAAATTCAATTGAACCGTTCATATATAATTCACGAAATGTCATAATTCCTCCATTTGGATGCATAAAAGCATCTTATTATTAGTTAGTATAAAAATATACTCTGCAAATATTATACCTAAAAGTGACAGGGAAGACAAGGGGGAATGTAGCAGCGGGATACAGACCGGCTTTAAGTACATTCCGGGTACACTTGGGATAACCTGGGCGGGTTGAATTCTTTCCAAATTGAGGGTATACTAAAAAGAGCAAAAGGATACTTCCAGAAGATATATCATAGAGAAACGGAAAGGAATATTGTGGGTCTGCCCGCAATATGCAATAGGTATAAATAATGAAATATATAGATTTACATGTACATTCAAATTGCTCTGATGGTACTTTTACACCTGCTGAATTAGTAGATTATGCGATTAAGAAGAATCTGTCGGCATTTGCACTGACAGACCATGATACCACGGCAGGGCTTGAGGAGGCATTTGCAGCCGCAAAGGGGAAAGAAATAGAAGTAATACCGGGAATTGAGTTTTCTACAGAATATCTGGGAAAAGACATTCATATTGTGGGGCTGGAATTTGATTACAAAAGTCCCGCTTTTTTAAGCCAGATTGGAAAATTTCAGGATTCCAGGGATTTGCGCAACCGGAAGATGATAGAGAAACTGCGGGACGGGAGAATTGATATTACCTGGGAGAAGATGGAGGAACGATATCAGGATGCAGTTTGGACAAGAGCTCATTTTGCAAGTTACCTTTTGGAACATGGATACGTAAAAGATATGCGGGATGCATTCAGGTATTATATCGGTGACAACTGTCCTTACTTTGTTCCCAGGGAAAAAGTGACGCCTGTTCAGGCAGTTCATCTGATCCGCCAGACCGGAGGAATTCCGATTCTTGCTCATCCGCTGCTGTACCATTTAAAAGATGAAGAGATGGATAGACTTTTGGAGGATTTAAAGAAAGCCGGTTTAATCGGCATTGAAGCACTTTATTCCACCCATGTTGGATTTGAAGAAAGTACAGTCCGCCGGATGGCACGCCTGCACGGACTTCATATCAGCGGAGGTTCTGATTTTCATGGTACACGTAAGCCTGGAATAGATCTCGGCTGCGGCAGGGGAAATCTTAAAATACCATATGAGATACTAAAACAAATGCGTGATGAGCTGCAGAAATAAAATAATTAAAATAAATAAAAAAAGGTAATTGACAAATCCTATGATATAGACTATGATGAATACATACCCCGCAGGGGTATATGAAAGGAGGAATAGATTTGAAGACAGAAGTCTATATCATAAAAGGGATGACATGTGCATCCTGCAGCAGTGCTGTTGAACGTGTAACCAGAAAAATGGATGGCGTAACGAGAAGTGATGTCAATCTGGCCACCAACAAGATGACCATAGAGTATGAAGAAGAAAAGGTCACACCCGAAGATATCATGAACCGGGTAGAACGGGCGGGGTTTGCGGCAGAGCAGGAAGTTTTAAAAGATGAGAAAAAAGTGAAGGAAGAAAAAGAGGAGCGGGAGGAAGCATCCCACAAGATCAAACGCAGACTGATCATCAGTATTGTACTTGCGGTTCCCCTGCTTTATATTTCTATGGGACATATGATTCCATTTCCCCTTCCACTGCCGGGATTTTTGGATATGCATAAACAACCCCTTAACTTTGCGCTGGCGCAGCTGATTCTTACTACTTTCATATTAATCTGTGGAAGAAAATTTTATATTATTGGTTTTAAAACATTGTTCAGAGGACATCCAAATATGGATTCACTGGTGGCAATTGGTACGGGAAGTGCGTATATTTACAGTCTGGTTATGACAGCGCTAATACCTGCATCCCACATGTATGTTGAACGGTTGTACTACGAGTCAGCAGCAGTTGTAGTAACTCTTGTTATGCTTGGTAAATACCTGGAGAGCCGCAGTAAAGGTAAAACATCAGAGGCGATTCAAAAATTAATGGAACTGGCTCCAGATGTTGCAGTCGTACTGCGAGACGGCACGGAAGCGGAAGTTCCCACAACGGAAGTAAAAAAAGGTGATATCTTATTAATACGTCCGGGCAGCAGAGTTCCTCTGGATGGATTAGTCGTTAGTGGAAACAGCAGTGTGGACGAATCCATGCTGACAGGAGAAAGTATACCGGTAGAAAAGACCGCCGGAAGTGAAGTGATAGGCGGCAGTATCAATTATAACGGTTCCATGCAGGTTGAAGTAACCCATACAGGCAGTGATACTACATTGGCGAAGATCATCAAGCTGATGGAGGATGCACAGGGAAAGAAAGCACCTATATCGAAGTTGGCGGATACCGTGGCGGGGTATTTTGTACCGGCAGTTATTGTCATAGCAGTTGCGGCGGCAATTATCTGGGCATTGGCGGGGCATGACCTGGCATTTGTTTTAACAATTTTTGTATCCGTATTAGTAATTGCATGCCCATGTGCACTGGGACTGGCAACACCCACAGCCATTATGGTTGGTACGGGACTTGGAGCAAAATATGGCATACTGATAAAAAGTGGTGAAGCGTTGGAAATCACCCATAAAATAGATGCCGTTGTTCTGGATAAAACCGGAACCGTTACAGAAGGAAAACCCAGAGTGGTTGAAATCGTCAGTCCGGAGATGGAAGCAGAGGAATTACTTCGGATAACGGCATCCTGTGAGCGTGATTCCGAACATCCTCTTGGCAGAGCGATTGTAGAGGATGCGAAAAATAAAGGAATTCGATTAACAGAGCCGGAAGCGTTTGAAAGCATTACCGGAAAAGGAATTAAAGCAGAATTTGCAGGCAATGAAGTATATATCGGAAATGAACGGATGATATCGGATCTTGGTATTGACCTTGGAAGTATGAAGCAGTACAGCGGATTCTATCGCAGATAAAGGCCAGACGCCTATGTTTGTGGTAAGCGGCGGAGAATTGAAGGGCATTGTAAGTGTTGCGGATACGATGAAACCAACCAGTACCAAAGCCATTGATGACATGAAGAAGCTGGGGATTACGGTAACGATGCTTACCGGAGATAATAAACGGACTGCCCAGTATATTGGAAGACAGGCACACGTAGATCACGTAATTGCAGAAGTGCTTCCGGGTGATAAAGCAGCAGTAGTAGCTGATCTTCAGAAGCAGGGAAAAAAAGTTATGATGGTTGGAGACGGTATCAATGATGCACCTGCACTAGTGCAGGCTGACGTAGGTACCGCAATTGGAAGCGGAAGTGATATCGCCATGGAATCCAGTGATGTGGTATTAATGAGATCTGATCTCCAGGATGTATACCGGGCAATTAAGCTAAGTAAAGCTACGATCCGGAATATTAAAGAAAATCTGTTCTGGGCATTTATCTTTAACACCATAGGAATTCCGGTTGCAGCCGGTGTGCTGTATGCATTTGGAGGCCCGCTGCTGAATCCCATTTTTGCAGGGCTTGCAATGTCCTTCAGCTCAGTATTCGTAGTAAGCAACGCGCTGCGCCTGAAACGGCTTAAGTTATAAAAACAGATTAATGAAAAAGAGGTGGACAGATGAGCGAAGAAATATGTAATTGTGAAAAACATAAACACAGGGAAGACAAGGAATACAAGGATCTGGTTCACCGGCTGAACCGCATTGAAGGACAGATACGGGGGATAAAGAACATGGTAGAAGAAGAACGTTATTGTGTGGATATTTTGACACAGGTTTCAGCCATTCAGTCAGCATTAAACAGTTTCAATAAAAGTCTTCTGGCAAATCATATTAAATCCTGTGTAGTAGAAGATATACGGGGTGGAAATGATGAAGTCGTAGATGAATTGTGTAAAACGATTCAAAAATTGATGAAATAGAAATTCATCTATGAATTTATATAAGAAAAAGTATAAGAAAAAGGAGTGTACGATTATGACAGTATTAAAAGTAGAGGAAATGCATTGCGAAAAATGTGTAGAAAGAATCAGTAAAGCTTTTGACAAGGCAGGGCTTACCTATGAGGTAAATCTGGCAGATAAAACAGTTTCTATTGATGGATGTGATAAGTGTATTGCTACTGCAAAAGAAATTCTGGATGATCTCGGGTTCTAAATCGTGTTTGAAAATGCATTCCCGCCATATTGCATGGACGGGGAGGCGTAGAGCAGAACCGTGTTATACAGAAGAACCGGCAGCCTGACAGTATTTGAAGAAGAAGGGATTCTTTTCATAATGAATCACTTCTTTTTTGAACGTTTAAATATTTTTATTGTAAAATATTAAAAAATATAGATGAGGTGACGAGTATGAATCACAAAGCGAAAAAAGAAGATAAGATCAAAATTATCCATTGCTCAGAATTTGATGATTTTAACTACGGGGATATTTTGATTGTAAACGATACCTGGTACGGAGGTGTCTGGGCAAAAGACAGCGCGGGTGTATCGGTTGCTGTAAATGAAGATGCATATGAGATTTTTGAAGCAGCAAAATGCAATAAAAAAGATGTTATAGAAAACCAGATAGAAGTGGTGATGGATGAGTTTACCATCAGGCATGGAAATGAATGGATGCAGGCGGACAGAATTAAAAATCTGCTGAGTCAGACTTACTGGGCGAATACGAGAGATTTGGCTACGATAAATAAGTCGATTGAAAACTCTTTGTGCTATGGTGCATTTCGCAATGACACCGGAGAACAGATTGCTTTTGCCCGTGTGATAACAGATTATGCCACTACGTACTATCTTTGTGATGTAGTTGTAGACCAACGTTACCGTGGCGCTGGCATAGGGAAAGCCTTACTTACAGCAATCGAAGGGAATGTGGAAATCTCATCTCTGAGAGGAATCCTGGCGACACAGGATGCCCATGAATTTTATAAGAAATATGGTTTTCAGGATGAAGGCACTACTTTTATGGGAAAACCCAGAAAGGAGAATAATGATGCTGGAGTACATTGATGGTATGCAAATTCACTATGAAGTAATCGGTGAGGGAAAACCTGTTATTATGCTGCATGGTTGTGCATGTGATTATAGACTAATGCTGGGATGTATGGAACCGGTGTTTAACATGTGTGAAGGATATCAGCGTATCTATATAGATTTGCCCGGGATGGGAGAGACGAAGGCGCCGCTTTCAGTAGGGAGTTCCGATAAAATTATGGAACTCTTAATTACCTTTATAAAAAGAGTGACAAAGGGTTCATTTCTGATAGCAGGGGAATCCTACGGAGGATATCTGGCGAGGGGGATATTGACCAGGTTATCTCAGGATATAGATGGATTTCTAATGATATGTCCCGTGATTGTCCCCGGTCATAATCTGCGAAATGTGCCAGGTAAAGAAGTTTTACAGTACGATGAAGAATTTCTAAGAGGACTTTCTGCGGATGAAAGGGAATCCTATTGTGGATATGCAGTCGTTGCAAATCAAGACATATTTCTGCGTTACCAGGAGGAGATTTTGCCCGGATTGAAAATGGCTGATTCGAGTTTTATAGAAAAACTTCAAAATGACTATGCATTTTCTTTTGACGTTGATAGGAAAAGCCGTGAATTAAGATTTGAGAAACCTGTGCTTTTACTTGCCGGGCGTCAGGATAACTGCGTAGGCTATCAGGATTTATGGAGCATTATAGAAGATTACCCAAGAGGAACATTTGCAGTACTGGATATGGCAGGGCACAATTTGCAGATTGAACAATCAGAGATATTTAATAGTCTGGTGAAAGAGTGGATTCAGAGGACCGAAAAAAATAATATCCAGTAACATGATTTTCGGACAAAAGATGAGCCAAAAAGAATGTCTTTATCTCTTTTTATATGAGATAAAGGTTCTTTTTGGCTTGATTTAATTTGTTATTTATTCAATAAATAGATAGAGAAATTCAAGTATGCTGCAAATATACACCAAAGTAGATAAGGGATTTGCAAATAAGCAGCCAGGGGGTTGATCTTGTGAAATTTAATGATCATGATAATAATAGTGACGATTAAAAGGAGCAGCCAAATAAAAGCAAATAAGTAAAAATGCAGGTTAAAAAAGATCAGACTCCAAAAAAAGTTAAGTACAAGCTGCAAAGCATACCAAGTCAATGCATTTTTCGTATTTTCGTTTCCGGAAGTAATAATAAGATAGCAGGATATTCCCATCAAAATATAAAGAATAGTCCATACAATCGGAAATACCACGCCAGGTGGGCTGAGAGGAGATTTGCTCAGCATAGCATAGGTGTCTGCGGAGCTGCGGGTCAGCAGGGCAGAAATCTGACCGACTGCCAGTGGAATTAAAATACTTATGATTAATTTATCAAATTTAATCTTCATGTTGTGATCCTGTTTTTGTTTATATATATGAAATAGGAGCAGTAAATATGATAAAATCAGGGGATAAGGGAAAGGGAAAGAGAAAAAATTGTTGGCTAGAATAAGATTTTTAGGCAAAAAAATAAGCGGGTGATGGGAATCGAACCCACGTATCCAGCTTGGAAGGCTGGTGTTCTACCATTGAACTACACCCGCATAAAAGTCGGGGTGACAGGATTCGAACCTGCGACCTCCTGGTCCCAAACCAGGCGCTCTAGCCAAGCTGAGCCACACCCCGTAAAAATATTTTCGCAAACCAGCGAACGAATAATATAATAGCATATATAGAATATAAATGCAAGTAATTTCTTATATTTTTTTAAAACTTGTCAAATTACTGAAATTATTCAGATTTGATAAGAAGTTGTTCAGTTCCGTGGAATGTTAAACAGGTAGTTTTGATATGTACATTTGTCTATATTGAGAGTAAAATATAGTCAAATAAAAGGATAGTACAAGCAAAAGAGCAGAGAGGAAACAGAATGAAAGTTAATGAATATGTAAATATAATTTCAGATCAGATGAAACGTGCATTGTGGGAAGTAAAAAATGTAGTAGACTGCATACCGGAAGAATTATGGAAAAAAGAATATTGTGAAATGCCTCTGTGGAAACATGTATATCATATGATGCATTCTTTGGATCTATGGTTCATCAATCCCAGAGACAGTCACTTTCAGGAACCAACTATTCACGTGAAAGATTTAAATAACCTGAATGTGGTTTCAAAAAAAGAGTTAACCTATAATGAAATAAAATCATATTTTTTTCAAATAGAGGAAAAGATAAACCAGTATTTGTTGGATTTAAAGGATGAGGAGCTTCTACAACGTCCTGAAGTCTGTGAATATAACAGATTCACATTGATAATGGCACAAATCCGGCACTTACATACACATATGGGAATGATTATGGGATTTATTGCAGCGGATACAAATTTATGGCCCAGGGTGCTTGGGCTAGAAGGGAAAATGCCGGAAGGCGGGTACAACAAATTTTTCTAAAAGTAAAAGCTAGGAATTATATCTTTGCCTGCTCTGATTATCTTGAAATCGGAACAGCGTTTGAAAATGGGGTATTGCAATTTTTTTATTGACCAATCTAATAAATTAGACTATAATAAATTTATAGACGAAAGGGGATCGAAAAATGGATACAGCAAAATTAATTCTCAATCCTGCAAGGCTTCGCATAATGCAGTATATTCGCTTGCATGGTAGTGTCCGAACATCTGATATAGTTGAATACCTGAAGGATATACCCCGGGCAACGGTATATCATCACGTAAAGATTTTGGAAGATAATAAAATCATTGAAGTTGTGCAGGAAAATAGAGTGAGGGGGACACTTGAGAAGGTTTATTCCATGTGTGAAAATGATACCCCAATGGAAAAAGAGACATCTGTTGCCCTCTCTACAGCATTTCATATGGGGTTGATGCAGGAAATGAATGAGTATTTAAGCAGCAATGACCCGGATTGTAAGAGAGATCAGGTATGGTTTACAACGGGGCTGCTTTTTATAACAGATGATGAATACAGGAATCTTGTGCAGGATATTGGGAATTTGTTGAAGCCGTACATAGAAAGAAACCCAGATTCAGGCCGGCCGCTCCGAAAACTTTCCATTATTTCTGCACCGACACTAAAAGAGGAAGATAAGAAAAATCTTAAAAAGGATAGCCCGGATGTTTAAATAAAACGAGGAGAAATAAAATATGAAATTTCATGAGTTTGGAAATAAAAACAATCCGTATATCATGATGATCCACGGTGGTGGGAATTCATGGTGGAACTATTTGCGTCAGGCACGCGTTTTATCCGACCGTTACTATGTGATTCTACCTACAATGGACGGGCATGGCGAGGAATATGCCTCAAAATACATTTCAACTGAGGATACAGCAGACAAGTTGATGGCTTATATTAACACTGAATGCAAAGGTCATTTATTTGCACTATGCGGTGTATCTCTTGGCGGTCAGATCGTGATGGAACTTTTATCCCGAAAACCGGACTTGACCCAAAAAGCTATTATTGATGGCAGCATTTGTTACCCAAAGCCCGTTATGGCACGTTTCTGTATGGGATCAATCCGCTTTTGTGGCGGACTTTTATTTAGTAAAAGAGCCTGCCGTCTGCAAGTAGCGATGATGCCAAAACTGCTGCCAAAAAAAATGATGTATCCGGAAGAGCTTGTCCAATATTATATGCAGGATATGCCGCACCTTAGGAAAGAGACACTCTATACCATGTACCGTACTTATATGATGCAATATACGCTGAAAGACAGTGTAAGGAAGACGAAAGCTGAGGTAATGTATTGGTATGGGGAAAAGGAAATGAAGTGTGTCAAGAATTCTGCAAAGATGTTTAAATCTTATGTACCATCCTGTAAGATATATGAGGCAAAAGGATATAATCATGGATATTTATCAATTTATCTGCCGGATGAGTGGCTGGAAATTGCCGAACCATTCTTTCAGAAAGATAAAAAACCTAAGGATATAATATCTAAAGAATAAAAAGCTAAACATAAGATGTTGGATAAAAAGATACGGGAAAAGAATACAAAGAAACAGGAATAAGATAATATTCTATTGAAAAACCGGACAAGTGATTATATTGTCACTTGTCTTATTCAATTTTATTACGCTCATCAATTCTTAATAATATTTTACTATATAAGTTCTCACTGAGTTCATCAGTTAGATCCGGACATTCCTCATTAGTAAGAAATTTCTCGTATTCATCTGTGATTAAAATCAATATTTCTCTGATCCGGGCAGAAAATCTATGGTCACATGATTTTTGAAGTTTCTTTTTTCGTTGGCGTTTATTCATGGTATCCCTCCAGTATTTGTTATACTGATTATATTACATAACTAACAAATTGTGCCTGGTAATTAATGTCAGAATAAAGAGCGTTTTATAACGCTGATATATTGCTGTTACAAAGAACGTGTTTGTAAACAGACTTTAATAGTCTATAAAGTTTGATTTTGCATATGCCCAGTGTTTCGAAAAACAAAAGAACAAGTATTTTATGCAAATTCAAGTTTAAAGGACTATTATTATAAATAATTATAAAACAAATAGCTATATGTGTCAAAAAAAATTATGAACCATACACTGAATAGGCTGGTGTAAGAATAGAATAGAGCAGTACCCTACAGATAATATTTCATCCAACGAGGTACTGCTCATAATAACATCTATAGCCTTAAGGATACGAATGTGCCATCCGCTGCTTCCACATGCACGATCTCTAGACCTTTATTTTCTTTTAAAATATCCAGACATTCTCCCAATATCATGCTGATGTATTCTTTCGTAATCAGACAGCAATAAGGTTCCGGTGTATTTACTTTTAATTCTTCAAATATCCTGTCAGGAAGTATTTTTATAACAAATCCAATCATGGCGACCGGCACAGGCATGTAAAAACGAAAATCTTTTGTTCTGATTTTTACTTTCATATCATAAATCTCAATTAGTCAACAAATATTCTGACTGTTGTTCCATCCGCTGCCTCTACATTTACAAAATCGCCTTCAATTTCCCCATCCAGACATTCTGAAATGGCATCCATCATGCTGGAAAGATCGACACCCTTCAGGTCTTTCTCCGGTATGGGAAGTTTACCGGTTACTTTCAAAATCTTCTTAATGGCCCCTACCGGAAACTGTATATTTACCTTATCGCCGGAAATACTGTCGACGATAACGCGGAACATCTTTTTATCATAGCTGCTCTTGACAATAGCGGACTGCTGTACCGGTAAATCTATATTCATGGCTGACATCAGCTCTGCGGCCTGCTCAGCAGTAATTGTTCCTTCTTCTACCATTTTTAAAATTCTTAATCTTTCATCCATAATAAATCTCCTTTTTTGCATCTTATTTTAATTGTGCAATCGCCTGATCTGCGGTAATTTCTCCATTTTCCAGAGCCTTTAGAATTTCCTCTCTTTTAACCGACTGATCGTCTGTTCCTGCTTCATATCCAAGCTTTTTAATTATTGAGTCCAGTTTGGAGCGGACTGTGGGATAGGATATGCCAAGTTCCTTCTCCACTTCTTTGATATTCCCCCGACACCTAATAAATGTCTCTGTAAAATACAGGTCCTCATCTGACAGATAATCGAATTTGCTAAGTCTGAAATTATTTTCAATTACCGTATCGCAGGAATCACATTTAAGTCTTGCAACTGTCAACTCATTGTTACATACCGGACAACGACTAATGATCTTTTGCATACCAACACTTCCTTTCTGTTAATATCAATATAGTATCAAAAATTAAAAATGTCAACCATTAAATTAATATATTCAATATAAAGATTAAAAATATTAATGCAGGGTTATATTATGGCATCTGGATGCCATCTGGGAACGGGATGTGGATGGAAGTGATTGCGATTCGATTTACATATGAATCTGACGTGAAATTGGCGTGATGTAATAAACACCAAATCACCTTACAAAGTGAGGAGACTCTTCAGCTATGTCATAAATTTTATAATACCACAAATCTTTTTCTTAAAATAATATACCTTATATGATATAATATGGAAAGATCCGGGAGGTAATAGATATGTACAAAAAAAGCAGCTACGAAAAAAGAAAGATAAATAATTTTATTAAATTCTGCTGTAATGCAAGAGTAGGTGAGATAAAAAGGAGAATAAAAGACATGAGTGAAGGAGAGGTAGTCTGGATTCGGGCAAAGTTGAAATACAAAATTACTGCAAACGAGAATAGTTCTATGAATTTTTCAATGTTAGCACTTTGCATATCAACTGTCTCAATATTAATGACTATTGTTCAATTTTTGATGAATTCTGATAAAATAATTTTAACAGAAGAAAAAATCTTAGAATTGAAAACATTATTTCTGGTGTTGGTTGTATGCATCTCTATTTATGTGATAGGTGTTATGTGCTATTCAGTATATTTATCAGTTAAAAACGCCAAGGCTACAATGGCATTGAGCTACCTCGATGATTTCGGGAAAAAAGAATAGGAGATAGGTCCAGGTACTGCGTTATAAAAATGAGTCAAATGATAACATTTTCATTTGACCATTAGCAGATACATGCTTTGCATGAAATATAAAAAAATCATTCATTTTCATTCACATCCTGACAAATCATTTCCAACAATATCTGTTAAACTTATTTCCATTTAAAAATTTTCTCCATAATTATTTTTATAAGATCTTTTTCATTCCACCACTTCTGTAATTCATTGATACCAAAATCATCTTTATTTATTTTAATCCGATGCGGCAATATTGTTTCTTCAAAGAGTCAATTATAATAGTAAGCAAACATGTTGACTTTAAACACTTTCTTTTGCTAACTATAAATAATGGAGTATACCATATAGAATTAAATGATGTAACACATAGATGTACTTGCTTATTGACAAAATGTAATGAGTGTGTTACATTTAGAATGTAAGCAAGCCGTTACATTTTGTGAAGTAAAGGAGGTTGAAATTTGATATATAATCGCATTAAGGTTTTGAGGGCAGAACGTAATTGGACACAGGCTGATTTAGCGTATAAAGTAGGAATATCCAGGCAAGCTGTTATATCAATAGAAAAATATAAATATGTGCCTTCATTAGAATTAGCTTTCAAGATAGCAGAAGTATTTGATATTTCAATTAACGAAGTGTTTGAACATAAGGAGGACAAAATCAATGAATGAACAATTAATTATTTTATTTTTCCTGATTATAGGGGTGGCAGCTACACTTTTTCTATATATATGGAAGGCAAAGAAAGAGATTGAGTACAAAAAAGATGAACGTTGGCAAGTTATTCAAAATAGAGCAAATAGTGCTGCAAATGTTTCTAATTATATTTTGATATTAGTAGTTACAGTATTAGATATTCTGGTGTTATATGCAGATATCCAAATATCCCTAACATGGAATAGATTTCTTACTTGGGTTATATTATTCATTGCTATGCGTAATGCATTGGAGCTGGCTGCTTTATTATATTTTGATAAGAAAATGTAAATGAATGTTGAAAAATGTTTAAAGAGCAGGATAAAGTAAGTGCGGCAGTAATTAGTAAATCCCAGTATGAATACCGGTCAATGTCTTCTTGAGTGCTAATACACAGATTTATATTTAGTGACAATTGTAAAGCCCTGCCGCACATACCTATAAACCGCTTTTTATATCTTGTTAAGACTTTTATCATACAATAGTGTCGATTTGATTGCAAAAAAACTATATAAAATGATAAAGAAAATACAAAATAGCCACGAACATCCTCTAAATAGCGCGAACGGCGTTTCAAACAGAAAACACCACAGAAAACCTAACCCATCTAATTCCCATAATCCAGGGGTAAGATACCAGTCTTTAGGAGTGAGCAGGGTTTGAATGCTTATCATACCTTGTGATTTCAGCACAATAAAATATGCAATAAAAGCTAATTCACAAGTCAGCCACATATTTGCTATTCTTTTGTATCTGCCTGCACGCGAACGAACATCAGAAAAAATATCTTCATCACTGTTGCTGTCTGCTTTTTTAAAATATTGAACACCTGATGATTTTGTACCCACTATATGTTTCCAGCCACTATCCTCAAACATTGTCTCATAATCAAGAAAATCTTGATAGTTGCTGAATTTTCTATAATCTATTCTAAATGTAGCTTTTGGGAAATCAACTTTTTTAAAATGATAACACAAAGCTTTTTTCTCTAATAAATATCCTTGCTTTGCCATTTTGTTAAGCCATTATTCTTCCTTTTCAAAGCTTAAAAAGAATTTAAATATCTTCATCTAAAATCTCCTTCCGAAATATATGTTCAGTAGTCTTAAGCATAAATTGCATTCTTTGATAATCAGCATATAAAACGTCCTTGCCTAATTCTGTAATTGTATACACCTTTCTGCGGGGATCGTCACTTGGCAGTGACATTCTTGCAATTTTTGAAAATCGGGAGAACTTATGAGATTGAATTTATTACCATATAGACAAGAATAGATACTAGTTGGTCAATAGGGGATAAAAATGTGATAGTAATGCTGCCAGTAAATAATACTATGGCTGCAAATAACAAAATATTAGTAATGACAATACTGGTATACCAGATTAAGTTTTATATCAAATCCAGACCTAAAACTACATGCGAAATTAGCAGATGCTAATTTTAAATATAATCGAATTAGCAGAAAAGAATTGACGAAAAAGCTGCCAGATCTGGCTTAGAAATAACAATTGGTTTAAAATTCACATTAAACTACAAAATCTTGTGAAAACAATAGTCTAATTAAACCAAAGACATTTAATAGAATCAATAAGAGTACTAAACAAATAATTGGAAAAGCAAATAAAAAGTCGAAGATAGTGCTTAGAGATTCTAATAAACAAAGAATACAAACAGTAAAATCAAGGTACATTTAGCAGTGAAGTTTATTGTCCGTAAATAACAAAGTAATCCATGTAAAATAAATGAATATCATCAATTAGATAATAAGCCTGTAACCGCTTAACCGCAGTTATGGACTTATTTCCTTAATTATTCAATTAGTAATACTACTGTATTTGTCTAAAGAAAGATATGCAATTTGGCAATTGAAGATATCCCAGGTTTATATCGGAGAAAGTAGTATAGTTATATTAAACCAGAGATGTTATCGTTCTACAACAATTGTCAACATAACTAAATCTTCGTCACCAGTATTGGTAATGCTATGCTCAGAACCTTTTTGGCAAATATGGCATACTCCCGCCATAAGAATTTCCTCTTTGCCATCACAGATAGCTTTTCCGGTACCTGACAATATATAGTTAATATCATCACTTGTTTGATGACTATGCACACCAATAGAACCTCTAGCATGAATACGGCATGGAATAATTTTTCCATTGTCGCTCATAAACATCTTAGCTGACATTTCACCATTACCACCATTCATTCCAGTTATTTTTCGCTCTGCAATTTCATTAAAATTAATAAACATGTTATGACCTCCACAAACTAATTTTGGATTAATAGCTTTACTGTTAAGTTAATATTCTATTCTATTCGAACTTCAATATCTTTAAATTTAACATGAACCGTTATATCTTCATCTGTTGTATTTTGCACGGAAACCCCAACCTTAAACCAAGAACCTTTTTTTACATGTATATCTATTGTTTTCCAGGTGTAAGATATATTGGTCCATAAGCGTTTTTATCTTTACCCTCTATCGTTTTTAAAACGATTTCCGTATCAACTAATCCCTCACCAGATGAAATGGTAATTTGATTATTAAGGGGAGAAATTTCTTCATCAGAATAAACAAATTCTGAATTTCCAGCAGGTACTACAACGCTGATATCAAAATCGGCTCTTTTACCACAACCAGTGATTGCAATACATAACATCAATGATATGGCAAACGAATTTATTTTTTTCATTATTCATCTTCTCCACAACTTTAACTTTAATTGATTTAAATATATCATATAGAAGTAGAAGAAGCTACTAATAAAATGGTAGTTTCTCATAACCGTGTAGAACATCAAGAATATGACCAAATTCATAGTTTGGTAAAGACACAAGATAAATGTTAGGCAATCAAGGGCAATCAAAAAATAAAGACGTAAAAAAAGTGGAAAACCCCAGTAAATACAAGGCTTTTCCACAATTCAATTAACAGTCCGTAGGGGAATCGAACCCCACGACACACTGAAAAACACTGATAGAAAGGGGATTTTTTTGCACATCTTTTTTTTAGGCAATCAACTAGGCAATCAAAAGGTACTAATGATAAAAGTTACGCAACATAATAATGATAAAACATATATGAGTATTAAGATAGTCATAGAAGCCGTTATTCATAGCATTATTATTCATCTCACTGGAAGAATCACTTTGACCGATGTTTGTTTTAGGCGACGAATCTTTTTCGCTGTTTTTCATAGTATTCCACATAGTTACAACAATGAAGAAAATAGCAATAGAAATACCTATAATTATTATCTTATATTTGTTATTAATGGGAGTGTCTTTTTGTAAACTTTCTTCATTTGATGTTTCTGCTGCATTGGTTGTCTCGGATATAGTTTTAGAGGGATATTTATCCTGCTCCAAAATGATCTTTTCTTTTGATAAAAAGTCAGAATTACTTATTTCAAATAGTTTTATTTTGTCAAGATTACAATGGAGACAGCGATTACTTTTATTTAGATTAAAATATCCGCACGTACAGATCCAAAAACCGTCTCCTTGATATGGAAAATTTTCACAAAATACAGAATAATTTAATTTATGTACTTCAATTTTGAATTGATCTTTTAATTCATTAAGATCAGTAAGTTTATTAGGTGTGGCAATAGGCATTAAGCATTCAGATGATTGCCATTTAGTACCATCTGGTAAAAACAATAGTGGAAACGATGTAATCAAATGACCTTGCCTGTTTAATAGTTAATTCAATAGGTATGAGAAATGGAGAATATTACCAACTAGACGAGAATAGCTACCAGTTAGTCAATAGGGGGTGAAAAATTGATGAAAATATGATATATATTTAAATATAATATTGTGAATTTTTTGTGAAAATATAGGAAGAAGGGAGAAGAGTAAGATATTACTATTTGGCAATTCCAGATTCATATTAGTAAGTAATATGTTCAATGAAACTACCAAAGAGAAAAGGGAGAATATCTATGAAGAGAAAGATGAAGATTTCAGGCAAAAAAGTTGTAAGTAGCTGTTTAGTATTTGCAATGATGTGTCAGTTGGTTGGCAGCAATAATATGATGATCGCAAATGCAGAAAATGAAACGGATGCAGAAACAAAAACCTATATCGTTATGGCAGACAGTTCAAAAGAATTTAACGATGTTACTAACAGAGCAGCATTTAGTATTTCAGAAGAAGATCCGGAATTAGCAGATAATAACATTGCAGTAATGGAATTATCACCAGAAGAAGCAGAAGAGATGCAGCAAAATGATGGTTTGATTGTGGAAGAGGATATCATAATTTCTGCAAATTCATTGGAAGAAGAGATTATCACAGAAGGTACAGAAGCAGAAACGTTTTTTACTGAAAGTGAAGAAGAAAGCCAAACAACAACAGCGGAAACAGAAGTAACGGAAGAGACAGAAATTACGGAAAAGTCATCAGTGAGCACAGAAACGATTGAAAATACTGATAATCTTACGTTGGAAGAAACCGAAGAACCTGAAACAGAAGATTCAGAAAAAGCAAAAAGAATGGAATACAAGCTTAAATTACGGGAAGCTAGAAACAATGCAAGGGATACTGAGGTAGAGGCGGACTGGAACTTACAGGCAATCAATGCAGATGAAGTAAATATAAATGCAAGAAGTATTGATAAAGTGAAAGTAGCTTTATTGGATTCAGGTGTAGATTATAATGATGGAATTGATCTGTCTGATAGTATTAATTTCGTTGATGAAGAAGATTATGTAGTTCCAATGTACCAGGATCTAACGGGTCATGGAACGGGAATCGCCAGTATCATCTGTGCAAATGGGGAAGGCGGAATCAAAGGAGTTAATCCAAACGTAGATTTATATTCGGTAAAAGTGTTAGATGGTGAAAATAAAGCACCTTTGAGTAGAATTATAAAAGGTATTTATTGGTGTATCGACAATGACGTGAATATTATTAATATGAGTTTCGGAACATCCACATATTCAAATGCTATGAAAAAGGCAGTAGAAGATGCGTATGATGCAGGTATATTAATGGTTGGAGCATCTGGAAATAACGCAGACAAGGTGGAATATCCAGCAGCATTCAAAGAAGTAATGGCAGTAGCATCTACTAATGCCGAAGCCGAGATTAGTTCATTTAGCAACACCGGAAAAGAACTAGATATTGCTGCTCCGGGTGAAAAAATCCAAACTGCTTCATTTTTTGGCGGATCTGTAGTAACACATGGTACAAGTATTGCTGTCCCTCATGTGGTAGGAGTGGCTTCTCTACTATGGGAAAAAGATTTATCTAAGACTCATGAATTTATTAGACAATTAATTGACACTACATCTAAAAATATATCAAATACAGATCAGTGTGGACTTATTGATGCAAATTATGCTATGAGTATGTATGAAGTATTTGTGCAAAACTTTGATGAATCAAATATCGTAAGGGAAGAGATGATACCAGAGAATCCAGAAAATCCAGATATATTTAGTGAAGTTAATGAAGACGAAACTTATGTAGAAGGTAGATGGGCTGGAGAAGGACATAAGGATCTTGTTGATACAGGTATTTCAAATGCTGGCTGGGATCTGAGTGTACAAGCAGTGTCAATTATAAAAGAAGGTGTAGTTTATCCGGATCAAAAAGAAGTATCTAATATTTATGGTTATGGAGCATATCCTGAATATCATGGTGGTGTTAAATGGGAAAAAGTGAAAGACAAAGAAATAGTACCAATCAATTTTCTTTCTTGTTATGAATTATTAACAAAGATCGCATTAAAAGGCGGAGATACATCTAAATTTACAAATTATAAAATAGTAAAAGGGATGGATAAGCGAGTGTTTGATAAGATTAAGTCAAAAATAACTATTACAAAATTTGGTGATCAACCTTGGAGTAAAATACTTGCTAAATATGGTAACACAAAAACAAACCGCAAATACTTTTTATGGGGAGCCGCAATACATCTTGTATCGGATTCTTTTGCTCATAGAATTTGGTATAAAGATAATGGTAAAGTAGGCAAGTATATTGATCATCCAGATGCGGATAAGCCGTCTATATGCAAAAACAGATTTAAAGTGGCTGGAGATGCAGTGTCTAGTAGTGTAGCTTCTTTAGTTATAGACGTGGAGGGTGATTTTCCAGATGTAGGTTATGCTATAAGCGATAAATTTAATAATACATTTGTTAGACAAGATTTATATAAATGTTGGATAGATGTCGGTGGAAACGATAGAGGAATAGATAATGCAACAATACAAAAAATAAAAAATGCATCTAAATAATGGTGAAAACATCATAAAAATTAGAAAGGAATAGAATATGAATAGAAAAAAACAAGTATTAGTGACATCAATTTTTGTCATTTTATTAAGCGTCTTTTTGCCATTTAACACAATGGCAGCAAAAAGCAAAATTATTCCAAATGATGAATCTGGAATACCTGATAAAGTTTTGTATCAAACTATATTACGTGAAGTTGGAAAAAACAAAAGTTTTACAGAAAAAGATGCAGAAAAAATAAAGCAATTAGACGCCAGTAAGGATAAAATAAAAAACAAAATAAAAACATTAAAAGGAATAGGAAAACTTAAAAATCTAACTAAATTAGATGTGTCGTCTAATAATATAAAATCCTTATCGGGTATAGAAAATTTATTCAATTTAACTAGTTTATATGCTGATCATAACCAAATTAAAAATATAGATCCAATAAAAAATTTATACAATTTAAGATATGTTTCGTTGAATTATAATAAAATTTCAAGTCTAAAAAGTATTGAAAAATTAACTCAACTAGAATCATTAGATGTTCAAGTTAATAAAATAAAAAAAATACCTGATTTGAATCGATATACAAATCTATCAGAAATTGGACTAAAGTATAATAAAATAAGTGAAGAAGAACTTAATAAAAAACTTCCACGATATTGGAGAAGAAATAGTACTTGGTATAAGAGTACCGTTAATCTTCAGAAATTAGTAAAAACCATAACTCTTGTTAAACCTACATCCTTTAGGGCAATCAATAAAAATACAAAAAACATATCGGGTATTACGAATAAGAACTCAACAATATCCCTTAGAGATCCAAAAGGTAAAAAAATTGTTTCCGTTAAAACCGATAGCAAAGGTAAATTTACATTTAGAAACCTAAACCTGAAGAAGTGGGCAGGTAAGACATTAGCTTTACAGTCATATGTTGTCGATCAACTTTATGGGGAAAAGAACATATTGAAAGAAGTTAAATTTACAGTCCACTAACAATATTACTATAGGAGGGGATACATTAGTATGTGTCTATTCCATTATTTACAAGAGAGGAGTAAGAATGACGAAAACAAAACGCATTATATTGACATCGGTAGTATTAATATTAATGGTGGTGGCATTACCACTGAATGCTATGGCAAAAAGTAAAGTGATCCCTAATAACAATGCTGGAATACCGGATAAAGTGTTATATCAGACAATATTGAAAAAACTAGGAAAAAATAAAACATTTACAGAAAATGATGCGGCTAAAATAAAACGGTTAGATGCCAGTAAATACGGTAAAAAAGATAAAATTAAGAGTTTAAAAGGCCTCAGTAAACTTAAGAATTTAAGAGAATTGAATGTTACATCTAATAAATTAAAATCCTTGTCTGGAGTTGAAAAATTAGTTAATCTGACCAGTTTAGCGGCAAATGATAATCAACTAGTTGATATTTCAGCAATAAAGAATTTGTTAAAATTAGAATATTTGCATGTTTATAATAATAAAATATCCAGTCTCAAGGATATCAATAAATTAACCAGATTAAAGTCTCTTGATGTTCAAATAAACAGAATAAAAAAATTACCTGATTTAAAAAAATATCCTAATTTGGATGAAGTTGAGTTTAAATATAATAAAATTAGTGCAAAAGAATTAAATAAAAAGTTACCAAAAAAATGGGACAGAAAAGATTCGTGGTATAAAAGCACTGCACAGCTTCAAAACCTAGTAAAGAACATAACATTTGTTAATCCATCATCCTATAAAAAGATTAATAAAAATACTAAAATAATATCAGGCATTACAAATAAGAATTCTAAATTAGTGTTAAGAGATCCTAGTGGGAATAAAATTGCATCAGTTAAATCAGATAGCAGAGGTAAATTTACATTTAAAAACTTAAATCTTATTCAATGGGTGGATAAACGCTTGACATTAGAGGCATATGTAGTGGATTCGTTTTATAATGACGATAACGAATCTTATACATTGAAAGAAATAAACTTTACTGTCCGCAATTAAAAACAAAATCTAAAATTAATACCACAACAACCAAGCCTGTAACCGCTTAACCGCAGTTATGGGCTTTTTCAATTAAGGAGAAAATTATGAAAACAGTAAATTCAATATCAGCACTCAAAGCACAAATAATGAAAAAAATGGAAGCAGCCGTAGCCGAAACAGTAGATGAGTCATTCAAAGACCTGCACACAAACGTTGACAGCTTCTACAACTCACCCGAAGGAGGATATTCCAGAACCGGGCAGTTAGCAGAATCCCCGCAGCATGACGGCATCCAGTCAGGCGGAGATACAGTAACCGGAGGTATAAGCCTGGACACGGGCTATCGATACGATCCAAGCGGACGAGACACCCAGACAATTTACAACTACGCTGAAGACGGCGGATCGTTCCAGATCACATCTATGCGGTTACAAAATTCTTTCCTTCTCAATATGGTTACAACGATAACAAATAATGAATATATCATATTTCCAATATACGGTTGAGTGGAAAATCTCTTTGCCAAGCCAGCACTTATGAAAAAGAAGATGATTTGTAATATAAGAAGAATCCAGTAAGAAATAGTGACTCGTTTCATGAACAAATAACCAGTAGGAATATATATTATGACAACGAGCATTTTTACAATATAATCGGGAATTTGTGGAACTCCAAATACAGTATTCATCGGTGATCCATTTAACAACAGCGATAACAATACAACTATTGCGCTAAAAACATGATAACCTCCAATAAAAGTAATTGCTTTAGATTGTTTCATTCGTTTACTCCTTAAATAATCTATATTTCTATGAGGCTTCAGATAAACCATCTTCTTGGGTTAACGCCAAATAATTGAAAAACTTTGTTGGTAACTGTTCATATACGCCTCCCTAATTTTAATAATGACTTACATATACCTCTAGAAAATGAAAGAATTTCTTTCTAAAGGGAATTTACTTGTAATCAGCAAGAATCAATATCCGTGGTCTACATGCTCCCACTTTCCACTTTCGTTTTCAACTAATACCCACTGCCAGTCCTTGTATGTAGAGTCTGGATTAAAGGAGCCATAGCCGCCAGACGAATCCACATCAAATGAAGAAAGTAAAACAATTGCTCTTTCAGCATTATATCGTTTAGCCCATTCATCTGCTGATTTATTATCATCATCACCAGCGTACTTTAGCATGGTCAAAGTACACCCATCAAAGTTCAATTTGAAATA
Source organism: Robinsoniella sp. RHS (assembly GCF_001029355.1). Taxonomy (NCBI): domain Bacteria; kingdom Bacillati; phylum Bacillota; class Clostridia; order Lachnospirales; family Lachnospiraceae; genus Robinsoniella; species Robinsoniella sp. RHS. The sequence continues at coordinate 118,721 of NZ_JNGB01000001.1, read as the reverse complement.
TTCTTCTACCGTATCTATTGCAGAATTAATTTCCGACTCGAGATTTCTGAATCAACATCAATAATCTTAACATCTCTAATATTGCTACATCCGCTAAGAGTTAGCATAGCGGTTAATAATAATGTCACCGATAAAGTCTTTTTCATTTTAACTACCTCCCCAATTCTTATTTAATTGTTGATTTAAATATACCATAAAGGATTGGAGTATGCCACTATTAAATGGCAGCTACACTTAATCGTAAGTTATCAATACACTGGCTGAGATTGTTATTAAGGGTTTGCTAGTGCTAAAATTTGCACCAGCAGATTTCAACAATATAAAGTAATTGGATAGGGATACTGTGTTTAATTCTGTGATTTGGGGAGGTATGGACGTGGAAATATTTCCATAACCGATGAATATAGGGGAGTCCAGCCAATGGACACCATTATAATCCCAAGAACGGTGTGCATGTAGATTTATTGTAACTTCATTCGCAAGGACATTAGATGCCTAATTATCTGGTTTGCCGTATTATTATACATTGTATGAATATAGAAAGTATGGCTGGTCAGAAGTTTGAAGAGGCATTTATCCACTATAACACTGCATATAGACGTTTACTGTTCCAATATGCGCTAAAAGACTTCAATAATAATCTGATTACGGTTAGTGCTGGCAATATGCTCATTCCTGATTGCCTTAATGAGATATTTACCAGTGAGTGGCTATCCTTATTAAATATTGACGTAAAATTACAGATGGAGGAGGTTATGCTACCACGTGAAAGAGCGTAAGGTAGTTGACTATACGAAATCATGTGCTGGAGATAGAACAGTATATGTTCCACAGGATGCAAGGAAACTTGTGAAGCAGATTATAAAAACCAATATCGATAATGGAATCTGGAAAAAAGGATATTTATTCATAAGAGATAATGGAGAAAGAATTCAATCACATTCTTTTTCAACTGCATTATTAACATGCTGTAAGAAACTGAATAAAACAAACAGGAGTATGCACAAAATAAGAAAGACGTATATATCTGCATTGATTGAAGGCAATATAAACATAAAGAGATCAGAAAACAGGTTGGGCACGAAGACGAGAGGAAAACACTCAGAAATTATTGCTTCAACAGATATACGAAGTATCAAACGGAAGAACAGATGAAAAATGCACTTAAACTAAAAGCTTAAATATTTACATGATAATGTTAGGCAATCAAGGGTAATCAAAGAAATAAAGACATAAAAAACGAAGACATAAAAAAAGCGGAAAAACCCAGTAAATACAAGGCTTTTCCACGATTAAAAGAGCAGTCCGTAGGGGAATCGAACCCCTGTTTCCGCCGTGAGAGGGCGGCGTCTTAACCGCTTGACCAACGGACCTCATCGCTTGGTACTTGCATATCATATACCATTTTAGAAAATTTTGCAAGTACTTTTTTTGATTTTTTTTAATTTTTTTGCAAATTACGACAATTTTAAATTACAGGGTGGATTTCCCGGAAATTATTAATCAGTAAAGGTATGGTGAAATGTTAAATTGACCGATATTTGTAAAATATATTTTATATTTCCCGAATTTAATTACTTGTTCTTTACAGTTATTTTACTAAAGAAAGGTGGAGGAAAAACTTCTATTTTAGTAGGATGATTTCTGTAAATTATTAATTAATTGAAGGGAAGGTAAGAAATGAAAAACAGAATGAAACGCATTACGGCACTAATTGTGACAATTGCCATGTCGGTATCAATGGTAATGACTCCATCGCTAAATGCAATGGCTGTTTCCGGGGAACCGATTCCGTCGATAGCAGAAGACAAGGTCTATCAGAGTCAGAGCGATGAAAGCGAAGCAGCACAAAGTAAAATAACAGATACGGAATCTGAATCTGAACAGACAGGAAGCGTAGAAGAACATCAGAACTTTTCTGAGGATGGCAGAAATACGCTGGAAACATACCAGGCAGAAACAAATTTTCCGGAGACAGAGCAAAGGCAATCGGATGATAAAGAATCGTCAGAGCCTAAAACTGATGAGTCAGACACGAGTGCAGGCAGCGATAATAATTTAAAGCCAGAGAATAACTCCGATCTGAAAACTTCACTTTTGGATACAATTCGTAATGAAATTTCTGGAAATGACATTAAGGGAGAAAATATAATAGTAACTGCAGCAGTGGATGGTGAGACTAAACCGGATAGTCTCTGGCTGTTTTACCGCCAGATGCCGGATCAGGAATATACTTCTGTTGAAATGACACAAGTTGTTGGCCAGGATAATCCGGATAGCTATCAGGCAGTTCTGGAGCGGGATGAGCTATATACAGACAGCCTTGAATGGTTTACCCAGGCATTTTTTGGTGAACAGTCGGTAAAAAGCAGCGATGAAGATACGGTACTCATTAGCTCGGTTGACAGCGATGAAGCGTCGCCTCTTTTAATTACAGAGGCTGTGCAGGCGTCCCCTAAGGGTGCCGGCTATACCTGGTTTGAAGTGTATAACAATGCAAATGAAGCAGTCAATCTGAAAGATTATATTTTCTATTACGTTTATCCTACCGGAAGCTGGCTGGAGTGGTTTACGGATGGATATAACAGCACAACGGCTTCCAAGGTACCAAGCGGCCATATATCAGATAAAGATGTGATCTTACAGCCGGGAGAAAGCTGTATTTTCTGGCCGGGAGGAACGGTATATAGCGAGTCTAAAGAAACTGCAATGAGGGAATATTATGGGATATCTCAGAATGTCCAGGTTATTCATATTAAGCATGGCGGTTTTCATGCCAGTCAGGACCGGACGGTACGTATTGGAAAATCAACGGATGATATTATTGCAGAATGCAGTGTCAGCGGAAGCGATAATCCGGCACCTGCCAAAAAAGTATCTGATCAGTTTACCTATCGAAAAGATGGAAATATGGGATATAAGGTGTCGACTACAGCTGAACCAACACCTGGAATGACAGCATCCTGGCAGATGCCGGACCAGCCGGTGGATTTGTCGGCAGAGACCTTGTTAACCAATGCTGCGGCAGAAGAACTTGAAGACAGGATATCGTTTTCAGTTGATGTGAGCGGAGCTTTGGGTGCGGTAAATATATATCTTTCTTATCAGCAGGCAGGATTACCGGCTGAAAAAGTGCAGATGAAATCCAAAAACAAAAGTGCAGAAGCAACGTTCTCGGTTGATCTGTCGAAAGATCTTCTCTGGTCGGATGAGGTGACCTGGCACGTGGAATCGTCTGATGGAAAATTAACAGAGAATATTACGATGGCTGTAAATCATGGCGATCTTGACTACACAAAGGAGCCGCCCCTTATTTTTACGGAAGTGCTGCCAGTTCATGAATATGGACAATACACCTATGCAGAAATATATAACAATTCCAACCAGACGATAAATCTGGGTTATTATACCCTTTATTATCAGTATCCGACGGATGCAGAATCAGGCAAAGTATCTAAGACCTGGACAATAAATGCGCCGGATATCTATATGGAGCCCGGAAAAAGCGTTGTTTTGTGGTTGAGCAATAATGGAACTACCGTAGAACAGTTTAACACAAATTTTGGCACAGAACTGGTTGAAAATAAGGATATTGTTCGGATTGATTATGCTGGATTCCATGGCAGCGACTGGCGAAAGTTAAGTATTGGACGTGCCTTTGATAAGGTGATTGCAAGTGTTACTTTCAATGAAAATGGTGCTGATTGTAAACCCGGAGAGAATACTGCCATTCAGTACACTTATCCAAAAAGCGGCGATTATAAAGAAAGCATAAAGGTATCAAATAAGCTGCAGCAATCACCAGGAAATACGCATACATGGCAGGTACCTTCCGAAGATAAGCGGGTAAATTTCCCGGGTTACCCGGAATATCCGGATACAGGGGCTTCTCCGGTTGTGAAAGAACGTACGGATAATCCGGTGCCGGCATCCATTAGTGAAGGAGAGGAATTATTTGCAGCTTTTGATTGTACCGATGCTATTGGATTGACTTCCATGGCAATCAAGTACCGCTTTGATAATGAAGAGACATTTCGCACTGTTTATGAAGCAAAGCAGCGGGTAAATGGACGTTTTTTTGCCAGAATTCCGGCAAATGAAATCCTGGGACATAAAAGACTGGAATTTTATGTTGAGGGATACAACCTTTACCGCAGTACTAAGACAAAAACCTACACCGTAGGAATCAATGGAGCAAATGATTTTGAGGGCATTCGTCTGAACGTTAATGACGCAAGCGTTGTAAATGGAGTAAAGACAATCACTGCAAATAATGGCAAGAATAATAAAGATACAAAGATATTAATTAATAATAAAGAAGAAGATACAGCAGGAGTACTAGAAAATGGTGCTTTTCTTTCGCTGGAAACAGGGGGTCAGGATAATTATTTCAAAAATGTTGTGACAGCTCCATATGGGGAGAATAACCGGGAGATCATATCCTATCTTGGAAAATGGACAAATCTGGCAGACCGCGCATTTTTGGTAGATAACAAATACTTTGCAGTAGATGAAAATGGAAACTATGTTGTTACATTCACTATTTGGGCAGGTGATTCCGGAACACCGTTTGAAGATATCTATCAGCCATCCGAAAACCATGAAGATTTTACGGTGAACAATGTAAAATTAGTGCTGGCAAATGGAGAAGTAATCGGGCCCGACCGCGCTATGCAGGATTATACCTATTCAGGGGATTCATTCCAATTGGATCTGGAGAATCCGGAAATAGACAGGACATATAAGATCGGAGACACAAAAAATGGTACCATGGCGCCATCATTGGAACTGCATTTTACAATACCTGCTGATAAACTCACCGCAGTTGGTACAAACTGGGATACTTCAAAATTGATAGATGGTGTGTATGAAGTAAAAGCTGTTTCAGAAGAGAAAGAAGCTACAGCAAATGTTACCGTAGATAATACGGCACCGGTTATCCGTCCGGGGATACAGAATCATGACGTATTAACAGGGGATATTCTGTTTGATCCTGAAATCACAGATGCAAATGGAATTCAGGAACAGATGACCTGGGCACGTCTGGACGGAAAAACCATTTCACTTCCATATAAAATTGCTTCAAAAGATATGGAGGCAGGAGAGCACACATTTACGGTAACAGCATATGATATCTGCGGAAATAAAACCGAAAATGAAGTGACATTCACAACAAATACCGTTAATCCTTCCGGAATTACCGCAAAAACCAGCGAAACAAAAGCAGATCAGGCGAAACTGACAGTGGAGGCTGCACAATTAAACGGGAAGAGCGGAACAGCAGAATTTTATAAAGGAAGAGCCCTGACCCTGGAAAATGGATCGGTAACCATGGTACAAAGTGATGGGAGCAGCCAGATCACACTGGCTGCTGGAAATGAAGAAATGAAGGTTACCTCACCTACCGGCAATCTTCCTTATCAGATCTTTACCGTTAAGACGGGGACCGTTAAAAGTACGGACCGCATTGCCGCAAACTGGGATGGTAATGCAAGTTATGCAGACGAAACACATGCGACCGCTATGTACGTATACAATACAAAGGAAAACCGATGGGAACTGCTGAAAAAAGCAGATGATACCGGAAGCATTAAGGCAGAATTCAAGGCAGAAAATCATGTGGTGCAGGACACGGCATATCTTTTGGTTCAATGCAGAAGTGCAGGTACTCCACAAGTATCTCCGGGAAAAGCAAAAAGTGCAGCACTTTCTGGCTGGGAGGGTACGCTAAGACCGGAGCAATACGACTTTTCCATGGCATGGATTACAGATACCCAATATTATGCAGAAACCTGGCATGACCATTTTTCAGCTCAGAATCAATGGATTGTAAACAATGCACTGGATTGGAAGATTCGCTACACCATCCATACAGGAGATATTGTAGACGAATGGGATATGCAGGATCAATGGCAGCGTGCGGATCAGGCAATGAAAATATTTGACGATAACAATATGCCGTATGGGGTATTGGCCGGAAACCATGATGTAGCAGCAGGAAATGAGTATTACAATAATTACTGGAATAATTTTGGTGAAGACCGGTTCTCAGATAAGGATTACTATGGAGAGAGCTACAAGAATAATCTAGGACATTATGATCTGCTGACGGAAAATGGACAGGATCTCATTATTCTATATATGAGCTGGGATATTTATCAGGAAGAGATTGACTGGATGAATCAGGTATTGGAGCAATACAAAGATAGAAAAGCAATTTTGTGTTTCCACAGATATGCAAATGTTAAAATTACAGATGACAGCATCTTAGATTATGCCGGAAAGGTGATTCAGGAAAATGTAGTAGCTAAAAATGAAAATGTAATCGCAGTTTTAAATGGTCATTACCATGGTGCATCTATACAGGTAGACGAATTCCAGAATGCGGATGGCACACAGCGTCTGGTATATCAGATCTGTACTGATTATCAGTCAGATCCGGAAGGTGGTTCAGAGTATATTAAATTCCTGTATTTCGATCTTCAGAATGATAAGATTTATATGAATTCCTATTCGCCTGCGAAAGAAGATTTTAACTACTTTGATTCACCAAAGCTGGAGTCTTATGGCGCTGGAACCGTTGCAATTAATCAGGATATCTATGAACTGGATGTTGATTTTGATACCTCAGCCAAATCTTTGGAAACCAGCCGTTTTGCTGCGGCAGTATACACGGATGAGTTGATCGGAAGAGCACCTGTTTCTAACGGCAAGGCAGAGTTTAACTATAGCGGGCTTTCGCCGGAAACGGGATATGGATGGTATGCCAAAGTGACTAATGATAACACGGGAACTGCCCGGTCAGATGTAGATATATTCTATACTACGAAAAAGCAGCCGGAACCGTCCAGGCCAGAACCGCCAAAACCGCAGCCCCCCAAACCGGATGAGCCGTCAGAACCCGTTGCTCCTGAAGTAACCGTTGGAAACACCGCTCTTAAAGTAACAGCTTCTTCCTATAACAGTCTGAAGCTCACCTGGAAAAAGGCAAAAAATGCTTCGGGCTATATCATTTACCGGAGTGATAAGAAAAATGGAAAATATAAAGTAGCTGCCTCCATAAAAAAAGGATCTCAGACTTCCTATACGGACAAAAAGCGTAAATCCGGAAAAACCTACTACTATAAGATACGAGCATTTGGATATATAAATAATAAGAAGAAATATGGAAGCTATTCTGCGATTAAAAGCTGCAAAGTTGTTCCAGGAGAAGTTAAAATTGCTTCTGTTTCCAACAAAAAAGCGAAATCTTTATCCATCAAATGGAAGAAGACAGATGGTGCCGATGGCTACAAAATATATCGTGCTGCCGGTAAAAATGGGACATTCAAAAAAATTAAAACCATCAAAGTTACTAATACTAAGCGAAAGTCCTTTACATTTACCGATAGCGGACTAAAAAAAGGTAAAACTTATTACTACAAAATAAGAGCTTACCGTAAATCTGGAAAAACAAATATAACCGGGAAAACTGGCAAGGTAATAAGTAAAAAAGTTACCAGGTAAGAACTAATTTTCCTTCAAAGCACTGGACAAATCCATGATTTGGCACTAATATAGAGGTATCATTAGGCTGCTGCCATATATGCCAGGGAGGAACAAGAGATGAGAGGATTTAAAACAAAGAGAATATTAGGGCTGTTATTTGCCATGGTTTTTGTTTTGTGCGGAATTGGAACAATCGGAATGAATAAAGCTGAAGCAGCGGCAGGAACTGCTTCAGCTGCAGATCAACAGATATCCAAAAGTAAAGAAACCCAAAATAAGGGGATGAATGTACATTTTATTGATGTGGGTCAGGCGGACTGTATTCTGGTGGAGTCAGCAGGAAAGTATATGCTGGTTGATGCAGGAAATAATGATGATGCAGACACAATTTTAGATTATTTGAAAAAACAGGGTGTGAAAAAGCTGGATTATGTAATCGGAACACATCCCCATGAAGATCATATCGGTTCATTAGACACTGTAATTGATACATATGACATCCAGACATTAATCATGCCGGCAAAAGCCCACACAACGAAGACATTTGAAGATGTTGTAGCTGCAATTGAAAAAAAGAAGCTTAGTATTACCGATCCTGTACCGGGTAAGAAATACAAGCTGGGTGATTCTGAATTTACCATTTTGTCACCAAAAAAGGGCAAGGACTATGGCGATAATTATAATAACTGGTCGGTAGGCATTAAATTGGTAAATGGAAAGAACAGCTTTGTACTGTGCGGAGATGCTGAAAAAGATTCAGAAAAAGATATGCTGGATTCCAAGATCGATCTGAAGGCAGATGTATTAAAACTTAGCCATCATGGCAGCCGCACGTCCACAACGGATGCATTTCTAAAAGCTGTACAGCCTGCATACGCGGTTATCAGCGTAGGGAAAGATAATGATTACGGACTTCCGGATGAAGAGAGTCTTAAAAAGTTATCTGAGAATAAGATTAAATATTATAGGACAGATGAACTGGGATCCATCGTGGCATCCAGCGATGGGACTGATATTACCTGGAAATATACTTCCAATAAAGAAGATAAAACCGGTAAATCAGGTGATATAAAAAATAGCCGGAGCGAAAAACAAACTACGGAATCAGCAACAGAGGCTACGGCAAAAGGAACGGATTTTATCATTAATACGAATACCGGTAAATTTCATAAGCCCGGATGTTCATCCGTAAAACAAATGAACGAATCCAATAAGCAGTATTATAATGGAAGCAGGGATGATTTAGTTTCCAAAGGATATGATCCCTGCAAAAGATGCAGCCCGTAAATTAAATATCAGACGAATCAGAAAAGGAACCCTTTTTCAATATGCGGGTTCCTTTTTAATGCCTGTAAAAGTTACCGGATGAAGAGGCAATTTGATTTTTACTTGCATTTTTAATCCGGATGTTGTTATAATAGCGGTTAGGTAAATGATAAGTTATGAAAGGATAATGAAAATGGCAAAGCAAACGATGACATATGATGCGAGCAGCATCTCTGTACTGGAAGGCCTGGAAGCAGTTCGAAAGAGACCAGGTATGTATATTGGTAGTGTTTCCAGAAAAGGCCTCAATCATCTTATATATGAAATTGTCGATAATGCAGTGGACGAGCATCTGGCTGGATTTTGTGACCGGATCGAGGTAACACTGGAGAAAGACGGTTCCTGTACGGTAAATGACAATGGACGTGGTATTCCGGTGGGGATGCACGAGAAGGGAATGTCAGCAGAACGTCTGGTATTTACGACACTGCATGCCGGGGGGAAATTTGATGATTCGGTATACAAGACAAGCGGCGGACTGCATGGTGTAGGTTCTTCTGTCGTAAATGCATTATCTACGTATCTGGATATTAAGGTAAGCAGGGAAGGTGCGATTCATCATGACCGCTATGAAAGAGGAATTCCGGTCATTGATTTGGAAAACGGACTGCTGCCGGTAATTGGAAAGTCCAGGAAGACAGGTACACTGATTAACTTCCTGCCGGATCCGGAAATATTTGAAAAGACTAATTTTGCGGCGGAGGAAGTGAAAAGCCGTCTCCACGAAACAGCTTATTTAAATCCGACTCTTACAATCGTATTTGAAGACAGGCGGGGAGCGGAGACAGAACATATTGAATTTCATGAACCAGATGGAATTATTGGGTTTGTAAAGGATTTGAATCAGCATAAAGAATCCCTACATGAGCCCATTTATTTTAAAGGAGAAGCGGAAGGCATAACAGTAGAATGTGCGTTTCAGTATGTCAATGAGTTCCATGAAAATGTATTGGGCTTTTGTAATAATATTTATAATGCAGAGGGCGGAACCCATTTGACCGGATTTAAGACAACTTTTACCACCGTCATGAATAATTACGCAAGGGAATTAGGGATTTTAAAAGAAAAAGATACCAACTTTACCGGTGCCGATATCCGAAACGGATTGACTGCCGTAATTTCTATCAAGCATCCGGCTCCGCGTTTTGAAGGCCAGACAAAGACTAAGCTGGATAATCAGGATGCGGCAAAAGCTTCCGGAAAGGTGACGGGAGAAGAGGTTGTCCTTTACTTTGACCGTAACCTGGAAACTTTAAAAAGTGTACTTTCCTGTGCCGAAAAAGCTGCTAAAATTCGAAAATCTGAAGAAAAAGCAAAAACGAATATGCTGACAAGGCAAAAATATTCCTTTGATTCTAATGGAAAACTCTCCAATTGTGAAAGCCGTAAACCGGAGCAATGTGAAATATTCATCGTAGAGGGAGATTCCGCAGGCGGATCAGCCAAAAATGCAAGAGACCGTAACTACCAGGCAATTCTGCCTATCCGTGGTAAGATACTGAATGTTGAAAAGGCAAGTATTGATAAAGTACTGGCGAATGCTGAGATTAAGACAATGATCAATGCTTTCGGCTGCGGATTTTCTGAAGGCTATGGCAACGATTTTGACATATCGAAACTGCGTTATAATAAAATCATTATTATGGCAGATGCCGATGTGGACGGTGCTCATATCAGTACACTTCTACTGACCCTGTTTTACCGGTTTATGCCGGATCTGATCTATGAAGGACACGTGTATATAGCAATGCCGCCATTGTATAAGGCAGTTCCATCCAGAGGTACGGAAGAATATCTCTATGATGATAAAGCACTGGAAAAATACCGCAGAGCCCATAAGGGACCCTTTACGCTGCAGCGATACAAAGGTCTTGGAGAAATGGATGCGGATCAGCTTTGGGAAACTACCCTGAACCCGGCCACGCGCCGTTTGAAGCTTGTGGAAATAGAAGATGCCAGAATGGCATCCAATGTAACGGAGCTTTTAATGGGGACGGAAGTACCGCCAAGAAGGGCATTTATTTATGAGCATGCCTCAGATGCGGAACTGGATGTATAAGTTTGTCAAACTGCTAATTGGTATAACGATGAAGGAGCATTTAAATGGAAAATATACAGGAACAGATAATTAGAACAGAGTATTCGGATGTAATGCAGAAATCTTACATCGATTATGCAATGAGTGTTATTATAGCCAGAGCGATTCCCGATGTGAGGGACGGCTTAAAGCCGGTTCAGAGAAGAACGCTTTATGATATGTATGAACTGGGAATTAAGTATGACCGTCCTTATCGTAAATGTGCCCGTATTGTGGGGGATACCATGGGTAAATATCATCCGCATGGTGACAGTTCTATTTATGAATCCCTGGTGGTAATGGCACAGGAATTTAAAAAAGGCCTTCCTTTAGTAGACGGACATGGTAATTTTGGTTCAATTGAAGGGGATGGAGCGGCGGCAATGCGTTATACGGAAGCAAGGCTGCAGAAAATTACCCAGGAAGCTTACTTAAATGATCTGGATAAAGATGTCGTGGATTTTATTCCAAACTTCGATGGTACAGAAAAAGAGCCGGCTGTATTGCCGGTACGTCTGCCAAATCTTCTGGTAAATGGTGCGGAAGGTATTGCGGTAGGTATGGTAACCAGTATCCCGCCCCACAATCTGGGAGAGGTCATCGATGCGGTAAAGGCAACGATTAAAAATAATAAAATCACAACGGAAGAGTTAATGCAGTATGTACAGGGACCGGATTTCCCAACAGGCGGCATCGTCGTGAATAAAGATGATCTTCTTCAAATATATAAGACTGGTGCAGGTAAGATTAAGCTCAGAGGAAAAGTAGCGTTTGAACCTGGGAAAAACGGAAAAGACCGCCTTGTAATTACCGAGATTCCCTATACCATGATGGGTGCCAATATCGGGAAATTCCTAAATGATGTGGCAACCCTGGTGGAGACAAAAAAAACCAATGACATCGTGGATATATCCAACCAGTCATCCAAAGACGGTATCCGTATTGTTTTGGAACTGCGTAAAAATGCAGATCATGAAAACCTTGTGAACATGCTTTACAAAAAAACACGTCTGGAAGATACTTTTGGTGTAAATATGCTTTCGGTGGCGCAAGGTAAGCCGGAAACTCTGGGTATCAAAGCAATTATTGAATATCACATTGATTTCCAGTTTGAACTTGCCACCAGGAAATATAAAACACTTCTTGCAAAAGAATTAAATAAGAAAGAAATCCAGGAAGGATTAATCAAAGCCTGTGATGTTATTGATTTAATTATTGAAATCTTAAGAGGCAGCAAAAACCAGAAGCAGGTAAAAGAATGCCTGATTAATGGTGTGACAGAAGGAATCAAATTCAAATCTGCAGCTTCCAAAAAGGCGGCCGCGTCTTTGAATTTTACGGAAGCCCAGGCAACTGCCATTTTAGAGATGCGTTTATATAAGCTGATAGGGCTTGAAATTGAAGCACTGCAAAAAGAACACGAGGCAACTCTTAAGAATATCGCTTCTTATGAGGATATTTTAAATAATTATAAATCCATGGCGAAAGTGATAATTAAGGAACTGGATGCCATCAAAAAAGAATATGCCAGACCGCGAAGAACAGCCATCGAAAACGCTGCAGAGGCTGTTTATGAAGAAAAGAAAATAGAAGAGATGGAAGTGATCTTTCTTATGGACCGGTTCGGATATGCAAAAACAATTGATGTGACTGCATATGACCGGAATAAGGAAGCTGCGGACAGTGAAAATAAATATGTCCTTTCCTGTATGAATACGGATAAGATCTGTATTTTTACAGATACCGGGAAGCAGCATCTGATCAAAGTAATGGATGTGCCTTACGGAAAGTTTAGGGATAAGGGCAAGCCGATTGACAATCTTTGTAACTACAGCAGCAGTGAAGAACAGATCGTACTGGTGGAAACCCTGGCTAAGGTGAAAATGTCGGTCCTGATATTTACCACGAAAACAGGAATGATCAAAAAAGTGGAAGGAACAGAATTTGATGTGGCAAAGAGAACCATTGCCGCAACGAAGCTGGCGGAAGAAGACCAGGTGGTATCTGTCACCTGCCTTGAAGACAGCGGGCAGATCGTACTGCAGACAGATCAGGGCATTTTCCTGAGATTTTTATTAGAAGAAGTTCCGCAGAAGAAAAAAGGCGCTGTTGGCGTGCGGGGGATCCGTTTGTCTGAAAATGATTTCATCCAGGAAGTTTACTATCTGTCATCTCAGGATGACACTACGATTCTATATAAAGATAAGGAAGTACAGTTGAGTAAACTCCGCCTTGGCAAACGTGATACCAAGGGAACAAAAATCAGAGTATAGTCCGTGAAAATCCAATAACCGTCCGTGCAGTCTCCGTAAATACGCAAAGGCGGACAGCCTCAGTGAAACCGGGCTTCAGGTAGTTTCTCCCAAATTGGGGGTTGCAATTTACAATTCACGGTGCTATAATGAACAAGATGATGAATAAATTACTAGAGTATGAGTGGGCGAAAGTCCACTCATCTTTATTGTGTAGAACAGAAAGGCGATGCAGATGACGAAAAAAGAAATCTATGAGCAGAAAACAGAAGAAATCCTCTTATCAATTGTAAAGGAGCATGCATTTGAACTGGTTGATGTGGAATATGTGAAGGAGGGTGGAAGCTGGTACCTGCGTGCATATATCGACAAAGAAGGCGGAATCGCAATTGATGACTGTGAAGTAGTGAGCCGCGCATTAAGTGAAATTTTAGACCAGAAGGATTTTATTGAAGATGCTTATATCCTGGAAGTGAGTTCTCCCGGACTAGGAAGGCCGCTTAAGAAGGAGAAAGATTTCGTACGAAGTATGGGTGAAGAAGTAGAAATCCGTACTTATCGTGCTTTTAATAAACAGAAAGAATTCGTCGGAATCTTATGTGCCTATGATAAAGAGAGCGTAACTATTGAATTAGAAGACAAAGAAGAAATGAAGTTTGAGAAATCGGATATTGCGCTGATCAGGCTGGCGTTCGATTTCTAATCAAGGAGGAAAAGTATAATCATGAATAACGAATTGTTAGAAGCGCTGAATATTCTGGAAAAGGAGAAGAACATCAGCAAGGATACATTGCTGGAGGCAATTGAACAGTCACTGATTCAGGCTTGCAAGAATCACTTTGGAAAAGCAGACAACGTTAAAGTCTCAATTAATCCGGATACTTGTGAATATCATGTATTTATGGAAAAGACAGTGGTGGAAAAAGTAGAAGACAGCGTTATGGAGATCAGCCTTGTTAATGCGATGCTGATCGATTCCAAGTATGATGTGGGTGATATCGTTAATGTGGAAGTGAAATCCAAAGAGTTTGGACGTATTGCCACACAGAATGCGAAGAACGTTATTTTACAGAAAATCCGTGAAGAAGAGCGTAAAGTACTCTTTAATCAGTACTACGGCAAAGAAAAAGATGTTGTTACCGGTATTGTTCAAAGATATCTTGGCAAGAATGTAAGTATCAATATGGGCAAGGTAGACGCAATCTTAAATGAAAATGAAATGGTAAAAGGTGAAATCTTCAAACCTACAGAACGTATTAAAGTATATGTACTGGAAGTAAAAGATACACCCAAGGGACCAAAAATTCTGGTTTCCAGAACACATCCGGAACTGGTGAAACGTCTTTTCGAATCTGAAGTAACCGAAGTTAAGGATGGAACAGTAGAGATCAAAAGCATCGCAAGAGAAGCAGGAAGCAGAACGAAGATAGCAGTATGGTCAAACAACTCTGATGTAGATCCGGTTGGCGCATGTGTCGGCTTAAACGGTGCAAGGGTTAACACTATTGTTAATGAACTCAGAGGCGAGAAGATCGATATCATCAACTGGGATGAGAATCCTGCAATACTTATTGAAAACGCCTTAAGTCCTGCAAAAGTAATCTCGGTTATCGCAGATAATGATGAGAAAACGGCTAAGGTTGTGGTTCCTGATTATCAGTTGTCACTGGCAATCGGTAAAGAGGGACAGAACGCAAGACTGGCAGCAAGGCTTACTGGATTTAAGATAGATATCAAGAGTGAAACCCAGGCAAGAGAATCCGGTGATTTCTATGATGATCCTTATGAAGAAGATATTTTCGAAGAGGAAGCAGAAGAAGGATTCTTTGAAGAAGAAAATTATAATGAGACGGCAGATGAGCAGGAATCATTTGCACAGAACATTATGGAAGACCAGGAAGCATATACAGAAGATGAATTATTTCACGAAGATGAACTGATGGAAGAAGACGGTTTTGATGAGGATATTCTTGAAGAAGAAGCTTCTCTGGAAGGCAGTCCGGATCCGGAAGATAAGTAATCGAAGGAGTACAGTATGAGCCAGGTTAAAAAAGCACCTATGCGAAAATGCATCGGATGCCAGGAAATGAAAAACAAAAAAGAAATGATGAGAGTCCTCAAAACACCGGAAGACGAACTTGTCATTGATACGACCGGTAAAAAAAATGGTAGAGGCGCATATCTGTGCTTTTCAAAAGAATGTTTTGAAAAGGCAGTGAAAAGCAAAGGGCTGGAGCGTTCATTAAAAATGAGTATCCCCCCATCTGTATATGAAGGTTTAAAAAAGGAGATAGAGCATATTGAAACAAAATAAAATTCTGTCTCTCATTGGTTTGGCAATGAAAGCCGGCAAAGTTGTAAGCGGCGAATTCTCGACGGAGAAAGCAGTAAAAACAGGGCAGGCATGTCTTGTAATTATCTCCGAAGAAGCCTCCGATAATACCAGAAAAAAATTTCAGAATATGTGTACGTACTATGAAGTGCCGATTTATTTTTATGGAACGAAGATTGATCTGGGTATCGCCATTGGAAAGGAGTTTCGGGCATCTTTAGCAGTGACCGACCAGGGGTTATCTACTGCCATAGAAAAGCAGCTTAGTAACAGTAATTAACGGAGGTAGTAATATGTCAAAATTGAGAGTGCATGAGTTAGCAAAAGAATTAGGGAAACAAAATAAAGAAGTCATGAATTATCTTACAGAGAAAGGAATAACGGTAAAGAGCCATATGAGTACAATAGAGGAAGGTATGGTGGATGACATCCGTAAAAATATCGGAAAAGGCACTGCTAAACCTGCAACGGGAGCAGGGGAAGTAAAGGCACAGGAAGCATCCACATCTACAAAACCGGAAAGTAAAGAACAATCCACAGGAGAACCGGTAAAGAAAAAAAATATATCACAGGTATTCCGTCCGCAGAACAGCCGTACCGGAATGCAGCAGCGCCCGGGTCAGCAGCGTTCACAGGGACAGGCAAGAAGACCTCAGGGAAATACAGGTGCAGTACAGCATCCACAGAGCCAGCAGACAGTGAAGCCACAGGAAAACCCGGAAGTTAGGGCGCAGTCAGCAGCTCCGGTAAAACCACAGGTTCAGCCGGCAGCCGGAAGTGATGTACAGGCAAAACCTGTTTCCGTACAGCCGACGGCAGCTCCGGTACAGCATACAAGTGTAAAAGAACCGCAGACAGCGGCACCGGTTACCCCAAACAGCAGACCACAGGAAACGGAACAAAGAACTTATAACAATCAGGGTGGCCAGAGACCTTATAATAATCAAAACAGCCAGGGCGGCCAGAGACCTTATAATAATCAAAACAGTCAGGGTGGTCAGAGAACCTATAATAATCAGGGCGGCCAGGGTGGCCAGAGACCTTATAATAATCAGAACAGCCAGGGCGGCCAGAGACCTTATAATAACCAGAACAGCCAGGGCGGTCAGGGTGGCCAGAGACCATACAATAACCAGAACAGCCAGGGCGGTCAGGGTGGCCAGAGAGCATACAATAACCAGAACAGCCAGGGCAGTCAAGGCGGCCAAAGACCTTATAATAACAACGGCGGTCAGGGTGGTCAGAGACCTTATAACAACCAGGGCGGTCAGGGAGGTCAGAGACCTTATAATAGTCAGGGCGGTCAAGGAGGCCAAAGACCTTATAATAACAACGGCGGTCAGGGCGGCCAGAGACCTTATAATAGCCAGGGCGGTCAGGGCGGTCAGAGACCTTATAATAGCCAGGGCGGTCAAGGAGGCCAAAGACCTTATAATAACAACGGCGGTCAGGGCGGTCAGAGACCTTATAATAACAACGGCGGTCAGGGTGGCCAGAGACCTTATAATAACAACGGCGGTCAAGGCGGCCAGAGACCTTATAATAACCAGGGCGGCCAGAGACCATACAATAATGGACAGCGTTCACAGGGACAGGGATCTTATGGTGCAGCTTCAAGTGCTCCAAAATCAGATCTGGCTAAACCGGTTACAAAAGAGTCCAGAATCAGAGCAGATAAATTTAACAAAACAGATAAATTTGTAAAAGAAACCAAAGGAAACCGTCCAAATCAGAAGAATAGTAATTTCAAGGGTGGGAAAGCTATTAGCAAGACTGCTAAACCAGTTAAGCCAATGTCTCAGCCAGTAGAAAAGAAGGAAGATGAAATCAAGACAATTATCTTACCGGATATTTTGACAATTAAAGAACTTGCAGATAAGATGAAAATCCAGGCTGCTGTTATTGTTAAAAAATTATTCCTTCAGGGAACAATGGTTACGGTAAATCATGAAATCGATTATGATACTGCAGAAGAGATTGCATTGGAATACAACTGTATTGCAGAGCATGAAGTAAAAGTAGATGTTATCGCAGAACTCTTAAAAGAAGATGACGATGATGATACAACATTAGTAGCAAGACCTCCGGTAGTATGTGTTATGGGTCATGTTGACCATGGTAAAACATCCCTTTTGGATGCCATCCGTAATACACATGTTATTGCAAAAGAAGCCGGTGGAATCACACAGCATATCGGTGCTTATGTGGTAAATATTGATGGACAGAAAATTACATTCCTGGATACACCGGGACATGAAGCGTTTACAGCTATGCGTATGCGTGGAGCGAACTCTACAGATATTGCCATTCTGGTAGTAGCTGCAGATGATGGTGTTATGCCGCAGACAATTGAAGCAATCAACCATGCGAAAGCCGCTGGAATTGAGATAATAGTTGCCATCAATAAAATTGATAAGCCAAGTGCCAATATTGAAAGAGTAAAACAGGAATTATCAGAATATGAACTGATTCCGGAAGACTGGGGCGGAAGTACGATATTTGTACCGGTTTCAGCACACACACAGGAAGGTATTGAGCAATTGCTGGAGATGATTATTTTAACAGCAGAAGTTGCAGAGTTAAAAGCAAATCCAAAGAGAAAAGCCAGAGGTCTTGTGATCGAGGCAGAGTTAGATAAGGGAAAAGGACCGGTAGCGACAGTTCTGGTTCAAAAAGGAACATTAAGAGTAGGTGATCCGATAGCAGCAGGTTCCTGTTATGGTAAAGTACGTGCTATGATGGATGACAAGGGAAGAAGAGTAAAAGAAGCAGGCCCTTCTACTCCTGTTGAAATTTTAGGTTTAAGCGACGTACCAAACGCAGGTGAGATATTTGTTGCTACTGACAGCGATAAGGAAGCAAGAAGCTTTGCAGAAACCTTTATCAGCCAGGGTCGTGAAAAACTTCTGGAAGATACGAAAGCAAAAATGTCCCTGGATGATCTCTTCACACAGATTAAAGCCGGTAATCTGAAAGAATTCGGAATTATCGTCAAGGCCGATGTACAGGGTAGTGTAGAAGCGGTAAAACAGAGTCTGTTAAAACTTTCCAATGAAGAAGTAGTCGTTAAGATTATTCACGGCGGAGTTGGTGCTATCAATGAATCTGACGTTATACTGGCCTCTGCATCCAACGCAATTATTATCGGATTTAATGTCCGTCCCGATGCAACGGCTAAACTTACCGCAGAACGCGAAGGGGTAAATGTAAATTTATACCGTGTCATTTATGATGCAATCGCAGATGTGGAAGCAGCAATGAAGGGAATGTTAGATCCTGTATTTGAAGAAAAGGTACTGGGTCATGCAGAAGTACGCCAGACATTCAAAGCATCCGGAATTGGTACAATAGCAGGTTCTTATGTTCTGGACGGTATTTTCCAGAGAGGCTGTTCCGTGCGTATTACCAGAGAAGGAAAACAGATTTTTGAAGGACCGCTTGCATCACTGAAACGATTTAAAGATGACGTAAAAGAAGTTAAATCAGGTTATGAATGTGGTCTGGTATTTGAAAAATTCAATGACGTGCAAGAGTTTGACCAGGTTGAAGCGTACACAATGGTTGAGGTTCCACGTTAAGTAGAACGGAGTTTTATATATGAGAAAAAACAGTATTAAAAATACACGTGTCAATGCAGAAGTCCAGCACGAGCTGTCTAATATAATCCGGGGTGAAATAAAAGATCCCAGGATTAATCCGCTGACTTCCGTGGTTGCCGTAGAAGTAGCACCGGATTTAAAAAGCTGTAAAGCGTATATCAGTGTTCTGGGTGATGAAAAATCCCAGGCAGATACGCTGGCAGGATTAAAAAGTGCAGAGGGTTATATCCGCAGGCAGCTTGCCAGAACGATTAATCTTCGTAATACGCCGGAGGTTCGCTTTATCTTAGACCAGTCAATTGAATACGGTGTGAATATGTCGAAACTTATTGACGATGTCAACAAAGATATCAAAGAGACAGAAAAGGATGATGAGAATGAATAACATAGCATCTGAACTGAATCATGTGAAAACGGTAGCTATCGCCGGCCACATCAGGCCGGACGGTGACTGCGTGGGTTCCAGCATGGGAATGTATCTCTATTTAAAGAAAAACTTCCCGCAACTTACAGATGTAGATGTGTATTTAGAAAAGATTCCTGACTCTTACCGCTTTCTTCAGGGAACAGATGAGATTCACCATACTTGTGATAAGGAAATGGAATATGATCTGTTCATTTCCCTGGACTGCGGAGATAAGGAGCGTTTGGGCGAAGCTGCAAAATATTTTGAAACAGCAAAACGCAGGATGTGCATTGACCACCATATCAGCAATTCAGGTTTTGCAGATGTGGATTATATTGTTCCGGAAGCAAGTTCCACTTCAGAACTGGTTTATGATGTGCTGGACAAAGATAAGATTACAAAAGAAATAGCAGAAGCACTCTATATGGGAATTGCACATGATACGGGAGTATTTCAGTATAGCTGTACTTCAGCGAAAACCATGCGGGCAGCTGCAGATCTGATGGAAAAAGGAATTGATTTTTCCGGTATTTTAGATGATACGTATTATAAAAAATCATATGTTCAGAATCAGATACTCGGAAGAGCGCTCTTAGAGAGCATTATGGTTCTGGACGGACAGTGCATTATCAGTGCTATCCATCAGAAAGATATGGTTTTTTATGGAGTGGAACCAAAAGATCTGGATGGTATCGTAAGCCAGCTTCGCAATACAAAAGGTGTTGAAGTGGCAATCTTTATCTATGAGACGGGCAGCCAGGAATTTAAGGTGAGTATGCGCTCTAATGGTATTGTAGATGTAAGTAAAATCGGTGCATATTTCGGTGGTGGCGGTCATGTACGTGCTGCAGGCTGTACGCTGCAGGGAACGATGCATGATGTGCTTAATAATTTAACAAAACATATAGAAAAGCAGCTGTTACAGGAGAAAGAATCGTGATTCATGGAATTATAAATGTTTACAAAGAGCAGGGGTTTACTTCTCATGATGTGGTAGCTAAGCTTCGCGGGATTCTAAAGCAGAAAAAAATCGGTCATACCGGTACATTGGATCCGGATGCCACGGGAGTTCTCCCTGTATGTCTGGGAAAAGGTACAAAACTTTGTGATATGCTCACAGACAGGGATAAGACCTATCAGGCGGTGTTGCTGCTTGGTACCGTTACAGATACACAGGATACCAGCGGAACCGTATTAGCTCAAAAAGAAGTAACTTCCACTGAGGAAGAAGTTCAGGAAGCGATACGAAGCTTTACCGGAGATTATGAACAGATCCCCCCCATGTACTCTGCATTAAAAGTAGATGGTAAAAAGCTGTATGAATTGGCTAGAGAAGGTAAAGTTATTGAACGCAAGGCAAGACTGGTTCATATTCATGAAATTAGGATAGATGAGGCTGCACTGCCGCGTGTCACCATGACTGTTTCCTGCTCAAAAGGAACTTACATACGTACTTTGTGTCATGATATTGGCGATAAACTTGGCTGTGGAGGCTGCATGGAAAGTCTGATTCGCACAAAAGCTGGTTCTTTTGTGATTGAGGACAGTATTACCCTGGGTCAGATAGAAGAATTGCGGGATAATGGAACCCTGATGGATCATATCACGCCAATTGATGAAATGTTTTTAGAGTATCCGAGGGTTGATATAAGAGAAGAGTTCCACAAATTATTATACAATGGCAATATGTTTTATGATAACCATACGGCAGGGCAGGTTCCTATGCAGGATGGACTCGTAAGAGTTTACGATGCCGGGGGACAATTTTTTGCTGTTTACGGTTACGAAAAAGCCGAAAAAAGATTTAAGCCGGTCAAGATATTTGCCGTTTAAGGTCACTGGAGGGACAAAAGAGTATGGAGTACATCGTAGGAACGACAGAATTTAGCTGTGAGGAAGCATGTGCAGTTACCTTAGGTAAATTTGACAGTTTACACAGGGGGCATCAGAGGTTAATACGGCGTGTCAGACAGCTTCAGCGAGAGGGATTGAAAGGTGTGGTATTCACTTTGAATTCCAACAGGTCTGAAGTATTGTTAACCGGAGAAGAACGCAGGTCACTTCTGGAAGACCAGGGACTTTCCTGCCTGATTGAGTGTCCCTTTGTGCCGGAAATATCACATATGGAGCCGGAAACATTTGTATCTGAGATCCTGGCAGGCCGCCTCCATGCAAAGTATCTGGTAGTAGGGACAGATTTTCATTTCGGATATCAACGAAAAGGAGATTACAGGCTTCTGCAGGACCTGCAGACTAAATATGGATTTCAGGTCGAGGTGATTCATAAAAAGAAGTACGAAGGAAAAGATATCAGCAGTACATTTGTAAAAGAAGAATTAAAAAAAGGCAACATGGGAGTTGTAAATGAACTACTGGGACGGCCATATGGAATTATCGGAGAAGTACTTCATGGAAGGAAAATAGGCAGAACACTTGGAATGCCTACTACCAATCTGATCCCGGAGAAAGAAAAGTTATTGCCGCCTAACGGCGTATATGCATCTAAGACCGTAATTGATGGGAAAATGTATCCCGGCATTACCAATATCGGTTATAAGCCTACAGTCGGCGAATCATTTCGGGGTGTTGAGACGTATATTTTTGATTTTGACCAGGATCTTTATGGCAAGACGATTGAGATTCTGCTCTATACGTTTGAGCGCCCTGAAATGAAATTTGATTCCTTAGAAAAATTAAAAGAGTGCATGCACAGAGATATTGAGTTTGGAAAGGAATATTTTGGTGAGCAATAGATGTTAATTTTAAGCGGGGTATTCATTTTTATTGGAGTAGTTCTGGTGATTGGTACAGCTGCCTTCCGGTATTACTTTCAGGGGAAAGAAGATTATCAGGGACGTGCTGACGGTCAGGTTGTAGATCTGGTTATGGATAAACCGGACGACGAAGGCGAGAGAGCCGGAATACATCATTATTATTATCCGGTAATTGCATATTATGCTAATGGGCTGCTTTTTAAGGAGCGTTATGAAAATGGAAGTAATCCAAGTGAATTCAGAATGAAACAGCAATTAAAGATATGTTATAATCTGGAAAAGCCATATCATTTTAAAATTCTGCAAAAAGATCCAAGATCATATCTGTTGACCGCTGTTTATTTATTAGGGTTTTTGTTCTGTATTGCAGGTGGAATAACCTTCCTTTTATTTGCAACGAGAGGTTGACGTAAGAATACAGATGTGATATACTATCGAAGTGTGTAAGGCCGTGCTTACAAGTAAGTTTACGTTTCACTTATACACGGCAATACAGCCGATATTCAGAATTTTGGACAACTCCGACCATGTTCTTAGTATCAGGCGATCAAATAATAAGGAGGAAATCAAAATGATTTCAAAAGAAAAGAAAACAGCAATTATTAACGAGTATGGCAGAAAAGCTGGAGATACAGGATCACCTGAAGTACAGATCGCTATCTTAACAGCAAGAATTCAGGAACTTACAGAGCATTTAAAAGAGCATCAGAAAGATCATCATTCAAGAAGAGGTCTTCTTAAAATGGTAGGTCAGAGACGTGGTTTACTTGCATATTTAAAGAAAACTGATATTGAAGGATACCGTACTTTGATTGCAAAATTAGGAATCAGAAAATAATTCGGACAAAGTTGGGGGCGGAGGAATCCGTCCCTTAAGTTTGTTTCGTAACCCGTAACCCGTTAACCAAATCATGTAGCATCACAGAAGCCGAGACCACTGAAAAGCAGATTTCAGTTAAGTCTGTTTTTCAGTTGTTTCGGAAAGTATGCTGCAGCAAATTAAAAGGAGACAAAATATGTTCAAAAGTTTTTCAATGGAACTGGCTGGAAGAACTCTTACCGTAGATGTAGGAAGAGTTGCAGCACAGGCAAATGGTGCAGCATTTATGCACTATGGTGAGACCACCGTATTATCAACAGCTACTGCTTCAGAAAAGCCGAGAGAAGGAATTGATTTCTTCCCTTTAAGTGTTGAATATGAAGAAAAATTATACGCTGTTGGAAAGATTCCGGGAGGATTTAATAAAAGAGAAGGAAAGGCATCTGAAAATGCAATCCTGACATCCCGTGTAATCGACAGACCAATGAGACCATTATTCCCAAAAGATTACCGTAATGATGTTACATTAAATAACCTGGTTATGTCAGTAGATCCTGATTGCAGCCCGGAATTAACAGCAATGCTGGGTTCCGCTATTGCAACTGCTATTTCTGATATTCCATTCGACGGACCTACTTCTACAACTCAGGTGGGGCTGGTAGACGGGGAACTGGTATTTAATCCAAATGCGGCTCAGAAAGCAGTATCTGATCTTCAGCTGACCGTTGCTTCTACCAAAGACAAAGTCATTATGATCGAAGCAGGTGCAAACGAAGTTACGGAAGCAAGAATGATTGAAGCTATTTTCGCTGCACATGAATTAAATCAGGAAGTAATCAAATTTATCGATACAATTGTTGCTGAATGCGGAAAAGAGAAGCATACTTATACAAGTTGTGCCGTTCCGGAAGAATTATTTGCAGCAATGAAGGAAATTGTAACGCCAGAGCAGATGGAAGAAGCTGTCTTCACAGATGACAAGCAGACAAGAGAAGGAAATATCCGTATTATTAAAGATAAATTAACGGAAAGCTTTGCTGAGAACGAAGAATGGCTTGCAGTATTAGATGAAGCCGTTTACCAGTATCAGAAAAAGACTGTTCGTAAGATGATCTTAAAAGACCACAAACGTCCGGATGGAAGAGCAATCAACCAAATCAGGGCATTAGCAGCAGAAACAGATTTAATTCCAAGAGTTCATGGTTCTGCAATGTTTACACGCGGACAAACTCAGATCTGTACCATTACCACGCTGGCACCTTTATCGGAAGCGCAGAGAATCGATGGTTTAGACGAAGCTGAGACTTCTAAGAGATACATGCATCAGTACAATTTCCCAAGCTATTCCGTTGGGGAAACAAAACCATCCAGAGGACCGGGACGTCGTGAAATCGGACATGGAGCTCTTGCTGAACGTGCACTTATTCCGGTATTGCCTTCAGCAGATGAATTCCCATATGCAATTAGAACCGTATCCGAGACTTTTGAATCGAATGGTTCTACTTCTCAGGCTAGTATCTGTGCATCCAGTATGTCCTTGATGGCAGCGGGTGTTCCAATTAAGAAAGCGGTAGCTGGTATTTCAGCAGGACTGGTAACAGGAGATACAGATGATGACTATCTTGTACTGACAGATATCCAGGGACTGGAAGATTTCTTTGGAGATATGGACTTTAAGGTAGCAGGTACCCAGGATGGTATCACAGCAATTCAGATGGATATTAAAATCCATGGCCTAACAAGACCAATTATTGAAGAAGCGATTGCAAGAACAAAAGAAGCAAGAACTTTTATCTTAGATGAAGTTATGAATAAGGAAATTGCAGAACCTCGCAGTGAAGTAGGCAAATTTGCACCAAAGATAGTGCAGATCAAAATTGATCCGGACAAAATTGGTGATGTAGTTGGTCAGAGAGGTAAAACAATTAATGCAATTATCGAACAGACCGGTGTAAAGATTGATATCACCGATGATGGTGCAGTATCTATCTGCGGTGTAGATAAAGACAGCATGGATAAAGCAATCGATATGATCAAAATCATCACAACTGATTTTGTGGCTGGACAGTTCTTTGTTGGAAAAGTAGTAAGTATCAAAGAATTTGGCGCATTTATCGAATTTGCTCCGGGCAAAGAAGGAATGGTTCACATTTCTAAAATCTCAAAAGAGAGAATTAACCGCGTAGAAGACGTTCTGACTCTTGGAGACATGGTTAAAGTAGTTTGCCTTGGCAAGGATAAAATGGGCAGAATCAGCTTCAGTATGAAAGATGTAGATAAAGAAAATAAAGAAAATAAAGAAAATAAAGAGAACAAAGAGCATAAAGAATATGCAGAAAAGAAAGCTGAGAAGCATTCAGAGCAGTAATTTTATTCTCTTATATAATTAAAAAGAAACAGTCAAATTTGAACTTCCCCTTATGGGATATCAATTGGCTGTTTCTTTTTTATTTATTTTAGTCTACCATAGCGTACATCAGAAAATTTACCATAGAGTTTTGTATTTCCTTTGATTTTGCAGGCGCGTATCTTATAATAGTAGACTTTCTTTGGTTTTACTTTTTTATCTGTGTAACTGCAATTGTTTTTTATGGTTGCAATTCGGGTAAACCCTTTATTTTTATTGGCAGAGCGGTATAATTTATAAGAAGTGGTTCCGGTTTGCTTCTTCCATGTGATATGCAGGGATTTACCGGATACACTGGATATTCTGGATATTTTCCCTTTAGACGGAACAACCTTTATCATACAGACTGCTTTTTTATTATTTTCCTGCTTTGATGTACAGGTTATTTTCGTAGTTCCAAAATTTTTTGCGGTAATTTTACCTGATTTTGAGACCGTGGCTATTTTTTTGTTCCTGGAAGTCCAGGATACTGATTTATTCGTTGCTGACAGGGGAACAACCACGGCCTGGAGCTGTTTTGTTTTTCCTTTTACCAGGGTAATGGTTTTTCCCGGTTTTATATTAACAGAAGAAACTGGAACATCTTTCCAGATCTTAAAGGAATAGTCTCCGGTATTGGTACGCTTATTCGTTCCCATGGTTATTTTTAGCAAATAAGTTTCCCCGGCATACAGGCTGCAGGTGAATGTCTTTGATTCCCCGTTCCCCGCGCTCTGCTGATAGAGCTGTTCTTCATAAGATGTGCAAAGATACACATTAGCTTTCTGGGAATCTAAAGCACTGGTTTCAATATTTTGGTTGGTAAAACTGATATGATAGGTTCCGTCTGAAGGAGCTTTAAACTGATACCAGTCAATATCTCCGTTGCCATCCAGGGAAGAGGTGTATTTTTGCCCAAGTGCAGCATTCGATGCCTGGCTTGAAATATCGCTGACAGTGTCGTAACGGCAGCTGATCTGTATGCTGTACTGCCCGGTATTTTTGGAGGGATTCATTCCCGGATTTACCGACACATAGTAGGTTGTATTTTTCTCTAATTTCAGATTGATATTACCCTGTTCATTTTCTTTCAGATGAATACGGCTGTTTTTGAGGTCAATCAGGTTTTCGGTACGAAGTACAAAATCGGGTTGGGATACCGCAAGTAATCCAGTAGGAATACTTAAATTTTTACAGGTGATATTATAATATGCATCCTGGCTATTCGTAGTAAACTGGTACCATTTGCTGTGGGGTATTGTTCCTTCCAGGCGGTCCATATACCGGGTATTGTATTCTAACACAGCGGCAGATTTAGGACTGCTCCCGCCGTTGACCGGCTTCTCGGCGGCACATACCACCAGCCCCGTTGTATAAGCAAGGCAGAAAGCCAGGGTAAAAAGCATCATCATTTTTTTAAATTTCTTCATTACAAATCCTCCCTTTATTTGATTTTTTATATTTACATTAAATGTGTATCTTCAAGCCGTTTTTCAAAGAATACATTTAGTCTGATCAGCGGTTTGCGTAAGATCAGACCGAGCATCAGGGCAAGAGGAACGTATACCAGAAGATGAAGCAGATCTTTGATATAGCTGCTGCCATAGATTCCGGCTACCGTCTCTCTCATTGCATTGATGCCATAAGTAAATGGCAGGAATGGATATACATTCTGGAAAAACCGGGGGGTCACTTCAATGGGGAAGGTTCCTCCCGCGCCGGCAATCTGAATAACAAGTAAAATGACACACAGTGCTTTGCCAATATCTCCAAAGGAAACGGTCAGTGTGTAAATAATATTCGTATATACAAAGCTGGATAACAGCCCTGCGGCCACAAACAGCAGCGGATTCCTGCATTGTATCTCCAGGAAATACAAATCCCCCATACAGATAATAAATGCCTGTATCAGTCCCAATGTCATGAAAAGCAGATACCTTCCAAGATAACAGTGGGATGGGCGTAAATTCTTTAGTTTTTCATCTTCGTCTACCCGGACTTTCAATATGGCAACCAGAACAATGCCGCCAACCCAGATAGCTAAAGTAGTATAAAAAGGTGCCATTGCCGAACCATAATTTTCTATCGGATAAAAGGAAGTAGTTTCCAGCTGTACCGGAGATGACATAAAACTGCCCATAAGATCAGGGTCATTTTGTATAATCTCCATCAATTTCTGCAGCTTTTTATCTTTCCCCACAGAATTTAACTGTGAAATTATATTCTGTATTTTATCGTGTGTACTGCTGATCACATCTTTTGTGCTGGATAAAGCCTTTTGCCCTGAGGTCAGGGAAGAGCTCAGGCCGTCAAAAATACCGTCCAGATTGCTGAGGCTGCCATTGGTGCTCTGCAATAGTCCGGAAAGGTCACTGCCAGTTTTGGTAATTTCATCCATCAGGTTATCAAGCATCGGCTGTACCGAATTTAAATAAGAGGTACGGATACCGGAAATGTCATCTTTACTGCCGGAAATTACCGAAGAAATGGAATTACGGGTTTCACTGCTGATGTCAGAAGCACTTTTTATACTTTCACTGGTAGCATTTATTTTATCAATAATAGACTGCTGGTTCTGACTGGATGTATTAAGTTTATCAATCAGATTGTTGATTTCATCTTTGGGTTCCGGCAGCTGGGCATTTAGGTCTGTCAGTATATTAATATTTTTCGTATTCATATCAATGATTGCCTGGGCAAGCAGGGTTGTCTGGGCAAGCTGCTGGGCAGCATCGGAGATATCATTATTAATGTCACCAAAGGCCTGTGAGGCAGTATTTGAAATGGAATCGTAGATATCCTGCGCCGAATTCAATACGTTGCTGAATGACTGGTTTACACTGTTTAAAGAGGACTTAGAAGTATCCAGCACGGACTGGGAATCGTTAATTGTCTGCGTACCGTTTTCCAGTGTGGAACTGATATCCGGCAAGGTCAGTTTTGTTGTGGAAAGCAGCGTATTCACACCGTCAATTGTTTCTGAAAAGGCATCAATCGTGGAACTGTACTGGCTCAGATCCGAATCCACAATCTGTAATACGTTAATCAGACGGTCAATTAATGTATTGCTGTTTTCCTGTAAATCCCCCGTAGTAGTATTCAATATTCCTGCTATGGTTTCGGTAGCTACGCTGATAAAGGTACTGTTAACCTGCTGCTGAATAACGCCTACACCTTTATCCGTGATCTTTGGCGCAATAGCATTCTTTTTTTCGTTGATATAATATTGTATCTTCGGGCTTTCAATATTCGTTGACAGTATGCTGGATATTTTCCTGCTGAAATCCTTGGGTATAACTACAGCAGCATAGTATTTGCCGGATTTCACTCCGTCAACGGCAGATGCCGTATCTGTAAACTCCCAGCCGATCTGATCATTCGCTTTTAGATTATCGATAATCTGTGAACCTACATCCAGATTCATCGTATCCATTTTATATCCGCTATCTTCATTGGAAACGGCAACCTTGATGCCGGATGTGCTTCCATAGGGATCCCAGTTTGCTGCAATATTAAACCAGGCATATAATGCAGGAATAATACTGACTCCGATTACCACAATCATTGCCATTACATTTTTACTTAGACGTGATAAATCCCGAACATAAATTTTAAATATTTTTTTCATTTTAGCCTCCAATTATAATTTTCTGATATTTTTAAAATACGCTCTGCCGTCACCTTCCAGCTCGGGTTCCGGCTCACTCAGGTGGAGTTTTTGTTTATAACGATAATCAATGTATTCCACACAGATTAAATATCCGGAGGAAAGAATAATCGAAACAATCCAGGCAGTAAGAAAATTCAGTTTTGATTCCAGGCTAAACATAAGTATTAAAAAAACAGCCGGAATGATAAGAATAGCCAAAAATCCACACCGGATTAACATCGGATATTTTTCACGGAAGCGATTGTAAGAACCGATGAATTCCTGATGTGCCACTTCTTTATCAATATTTTCCCGGGCACCAAAATAGATCAGAGATTCCATCAATGCCTGTCTGGATGTCTTTCCCTCAAGAATCCGCTGCTCATAATCAGATTGTAAATACAGAAGCAAATTTTGCTTAGCGGCTTTCGTTTCTTTGGTATCAGGCATATCCAGAAATAATTCATCTAAAAAAAGATTAAAGTCTTCCATATAACGTCATTGCCTTTCTAAATAAGATAGGGATATTTTAGCACGAAAGAATCCACAATACAATACAAAAATGACCAATCGTCAGTTTTTGGTTTCGAAGTAAGATATGGCTTGTTTATATTTAGATATCTTAAAAGAGAAATAGTGAAATAGCACAATATTTTCCATGTAAATGGAATATTATTGTGAAAGATTGGAATAGCACACCAGGATAAAATTGAAATATTTGGGTATTTTCGTTTATTTTAGAAATCAGGTAATATAGAGGTGAAAAAGATGTGAATAATGAAGTGAGACGGCGCAGCAGATAATGGGAAGTGGCTGCTGCGCCCGGTTACAATAAACATGATTGGTTTAGTATTATACTTATGTATTATTATCCGTCAATTGAAGCAGGTATTCCACCGACTTATCAAAGAAAACTTTTTCTGCAGGCAGGGACGCATTCTTTTCTAAATGTATCGTGATATACATCTGATCCTCCAGAGTAACGATACCAAACAGGCGCTTTGCATTCGGAACAAGGGGCGGAAGAAAAATAAAATCGGAAATATGATAATCCCCATATTCCGCTGATATAGGAAGCTTTCCTAAATTTGTAACACTAATGCTTTTCGGATTATGATTGTAACCGAACATATTTTGAATTATGGCGGAAGTTTTGTTCTGATATCCTCCATAAGCAGAAAAATAGGCTGAGTCTATCAGGCCCGGTTCTAAACTATCCATAAATTTTAAAAGAAAGAATTTTTTGTTAGGGTTGTTCAGTTTCCGGTATATGAGCTGATGCACTGCCTGGGCATTCTTCCAAAAATCCTTTTTGGTGTCATACCGGTAGCGGATGGAGATACCGGTTGCATAATTTCCCATTCCGGTGAATTGTTCCGGGCGTATGCTTGCAGCTATTCCCACATCTGACAGTTCATTAGCTGATTTGATAAAAGCAGTGATTAAAATGCTGTTTATTGTAATCCCATATTTTTTTGACTGGCTTCTTAATGCTAGCAGCAGAGATGGCGGAATTGCTGAAGTATAGGCAATTGTTTCATGGCAGGACCAATATTTTCTAAACATGTTAAGATATTCGTCATAAGAAAAGGGGTTACCTGTTTTTCTCCATCTTCGGTTTAATAAGTTTACCATTAACTGCATAATGGGATTTAAACTGCAGTTTTTGAGGATCAGCTTACGATCCGGCAGCAGAAGTGGTTTATAAATCAGAGTTTCTGCAGCCAGGGCATTCATGATATCTTCTGCTAAATAAGCGATGATAATCCGTCTCCTGCTAGATGATGTGCGATTATAAGCAGGCGGGTTCCATTCTTGTCCGGCAGAGCGAAAAAACGGATCAGCTCCCCGCCTGGCAAATCAAAAGGTATGGATGCTTGCTTCATTACGACATCCATCCAGTCGACTTCTAAAACTTGAAAAGTATAGATGCATCTTCCGGAATGTTCATAAAACACCTGACCGTTTTTTTTAAACCCCAGACGGCAGGAAAAAATCTCATTGTTTTGAACCGCTTTATCAATAGCTGATTTTAATGTGTCTATACAAAGGTTTTCCCGTATGCAAAAGGAAATAGCAATATTTATGTTTGGAGAGAATAAGTGGGTACGTTCTTTTCGAATTTCATTATTTTTCTTTTCCATATCATCTGCCCTTTCTTTTATGAGCTTGTTGAAATGTGTCAGCGGGGTTTTTATTTCAGCAGAAGCAAGCCTGGCTGTAACATATTGAGTTTATGCCTATATTATTTCATTCCATTGCCCTTTATAAAAGTCTTTAAATACTTCAATTAGCAAATCGCGGATTTCATCTTCCGGAAGATCTGTGGTATTTGTGGCTGCAATGGAAGCGATGCCATGTGTAAATATCCACATTTTAGTAAACACTTCGGCACCAACTGATGCAGGTACTCCTTCGGCAAGCTGATAAATACTATTCAATTGAAAACTATCTGACATGCATAGCAACTGAAAAAGATGTTTTTCTTTTTGCGCAAGCGCTACGTAATGCAAACCCATACTTAAAAAAAGTGGAGTATTGGGATCCGAAGAAGGGGTAAGCATTACTTCAGTAAAATAGTTTCTTGTTTTTTCGTATAATGCTTTTTTCAATTCATCCATATTTTTAAAAATATGAAAGATAGGCTGTGTAGAACATTGTAATTCCTTAGCAAGTAAGCGTGCAGTAATATTTTCATAACCCATGAGTCTGGTAAGGGAAAAAGCTTTTTCTACAATATCTGAGCGGGTAAGCTTTGATTTAGGGGGCATGATTTAGTTTTCTCCTTTTTGTATAATAACGTTGTTATATAACAATGTTATTATATGGCGGTATTTATATTATGTCAAGAAGATGAATGGTGTTGCGAAAATTTATTTTATCAAAAACACGCTCTAGATAATTTTGCAAAAGATCCAATAAACTGAATATTTAAGTTGAAACTGCAAAAATAATATAAAAAGCACTTGACAACACCCACCAATTAGTATTAGAATGAAAAAAACAAAAAGCAAAACCGATGAGAAAGAGTAGTAAGCTTATCAACAAAATTCCAGAGAGCTGCAGGTGGTGTGATTGCAGTATTGAGTGATTTGCCGAATGGACTTTCGAGGGCAGTCTGAAATAGAGATAGTGGAGTGATCCGGTATTAAAAGAGTAGGCACTGTCGGGAACCGAACCCGTTATCAATCAGGAGTGTATGATAGTACATGCGAAAGTGGACATTATGTTAATTTGAGTGGTACCGCGATAATAATACGATATTATTACCGTCTCAAGCGAAGGCTTGGGGCGGTTTTTTAGTGTATTTATAAATATCACAAAGAAATCAGATTAACGTTCCCATTAGTTTTGTGATTGTTTGATACTATTAATCAAAATTAATGAAAATAAGGAGAATTTATTATGAAAAAGAAAATTTTAGTTACAATTTTAAGCGTGGCAATGGCAGCAGCAATAACAACAGGATGCGGTTCTGCAGCCACCGGTTCTGCCGGCACAGATTCCACATCAACAGGTGGATCTAATAAAATGGAAACGGGATCAGGAAGCAAGGAAACCACGGATGCAGGAACGGATGCAGACAGTGCCAAAATGGCTGACAGTGGTGCAGCAGAGACGGTTTCGGGTGATTTAGTGGAGGGTTCCTTTAAAATTGGAATTGCTCAATTTGCACAGCATGGTTCTCTTGAGAACTGCCGTGAAGGATTTTTAGAAGGCCTTGCAGAAGAAGGATTTGTAGAGGGCAAAAACCTTGAGGTGGATTATCAGAATGCAGAAGCAGATATGGGAAACGCTAATACCATCGCACAGGGGTTTGTAGCAAATAAAGTAGATCTGATGTGCGCGATTGCCACACCTAGTGCCCAGGCATGCTATAATGCGGCAATGAAAACAGATATTCCTACTATTTATACTGCCGTTACGGATCCGGTTGCAGCAGAGCTAGCCAAAGAGGACCAGATGCCATCCGGAAACGTAACAGGTACCAGTGATAAACTTCCTGTGGAAGCACAGCTGAAAATGATTCGTGAAATGCTTCCCGAAGCGAAAACCATCGGTATTTTATATACAACCAGTGAAGTAAATTCAGAAAGCAGTATCAAAGAATATGAATCCTTAGTAGATAAATACGGCTTTACCCTGGAAACAGCCGGAGTAGCAACAATCGCCGATGTTCCGTCTGCAGCGGATACATTATTAGCGAAGGTAGACTGCCTGAACAATTTGACAGATAATACCGTTGTAAGCGCACTTCCTACTATATTAGATAAGGCATCTAAGAAAAACATCCCGGTATTCGGAAGTGAGATAGAGCAGGTAAAAATTGGCTGTATGGCATCGGAAGGAATTGAATATATTGAACTTGGTAAACAGACCGGAAGAATGGCTGCAAAAGTGTTAAAAGGCGAAGCAAAAGCTGATGATATGAAATTTGAAACAATTACAGAAAGCAGTCTGTACCTGAATACCAAAGTAGCAGAGAATCTTGGAATTACAATCAGTGATGATACAAAAGGAAGAGCAGTAGAAACTTTCACAGAAATTACAGCACAATAGAAGATAATCAAAAATCGTAGGATAACAGAGGTAAAGATATGTCCATACTAATAGGTGTTTTAGAACAGGGAATCATATATGCCATCATGACCTTAGGCATTTACATTACTTACAAAATATTAGATTTTCCGGATTTGACAGTAGACGGAAGTTTTCCATTGGGGGCGGCGGTAACAGTTACTCTGATGGTGAATGGGGTAAATCCTTATCTGACCCTTCCCATCGCATTTGCAGCCGGAGCACTGGCTGGTATGCTTACGGGCATCATTCATGTAAAATTTAAAGTCCGCGATCTGTTATCGGGAATCATCATGATGACTGCATTATATACCATTAACCTTAAAATTGCAGGCAAAGCAAATGTTCCGATCTTTAGTATGGACAATATGTTTGATAATTCATTCTTAACGAAAATTGTACCGGAATTCCTGGTACCTTATCAGACTTTAATCATTATTGTAATTGTGGCATTGGTGGTAAAGCTTTTATTAGATGCCTATATGAAGACGAAATCCGGTTTTTTACTCCGCGCAGCAGGTGATAATCATGCATTGGTGACAGTCCTGGCAAAAGACAGCGGAAAGGTTAAGATTCTGGGTCTGGCTATCGCTAATGGTCTTGTGGCACTTAGCGGTTGTGTTTATACACAGTGGCAGAGGGTATTTGACATTTCAATCGGTACCGGCACCATGGTGATTGGTCTTGCCAGCGTTATCATCGGAGTAAATCTCTGTAAATTTATCCCCAAAGTGAATAATACAACGGCTGTCATTGTAGGAGCAATTTTATACAGGGCGTGTGTGGCAATTGCAATGCAGCTTGGTTTTGGGGCAAATGACATGAAATTAATCACTGCGGTACTGTTTTTTGTAATATTAGTGATCAGTATGGACAGGAAGAAGAAGGTGAAGGCACATGCTTGAATTAAAGAATATTAATAAATATTATAATCCCGGTACGATCAATGAAATGTGTCTTTTTGAAAATTTTAATTTTGAGGTGAAACAGGGAGAATTTGTATCCGTTGTCGGCAGCAACGGTTCCGGTAAAACCTCCATGCTGAACATTATCTGCGGCAGCATAGATATTGATTCGGGCAGCATACTGATGAATGGGAAAGATATCACCAGTGCAAGGGATTTTAAACGGCATCAGCGCATTGGCCGGGTTTTTCAAAATCCGTCTATGGGTACCTGCCCAACTATGACGATTCTTGAAAATATGTCACTGGCTGACAACAAAGGAAAAAAGTACAACTTGAAGCCAGGCATCAATAAAAAAAGAATTGATCATTACAGAGATAGTCTGCGCCAGCTGAATCTGGGGCTGGAAGATAAACTGGATGTGAAGGTAGGAGCTCTTTCCGGGGGACAGCGCCAGGCTATGGCACTTTTAATGTCTACCATGACACCTATCGAATTCTTAATCCTGGATGAACATACCGCTGCACTGGATCCCAAGACGGCTGAGATTATTATGGAATTAACAGGGAAGCTTGTAAAAGAAAAAAATCTCACAACAATCATGGTAACGCACAATCTGAGATACGCAGTAGAGTATGGCAACCGTCTGATTATGATGCATCAGGGAAATGTAATTCTTGATAAAAAAGGGAACGCAAAAGAAACAACAGAAGTAGAAGAGATCCTGGATTTGTTTAATGAGATCAGTATCGAATGTGGAAATTAAAAATTTACCGGAGAAATGTGCGGATACCAGGAAGCGCTTTGTTCTCCGGTTTTCTTGCTATTTAAATTATATTTTTTAATCAGAAATCAATCCGTCCGAATCCAAACAAGGGATTTAAGTCTTGACGTCAGGGAATGAAAATGGTAAGATAATCACTGGCGTAAAAACACGATATGGTGTGCAATTATAAAATTTTTACTAAATATTGTTACTGAAAGGACGATAGACGTGAGGTATCATAATATTACAAAAGACGATATGCTAAATGGAGACGGACTGCGGGTAGTACTTTGGGTATCCGGATGTTCCCATTGCTGTAAGGATTGTCACAATCCGATAACCTGGGATCCAAATGGCGGTGTAACTTTTGACGAAAGTGCTAAGAAAGAATTATTTGCTGAATTAGAGAAGACTTACATATCCGGTATCACTTTCAGTGGTGGAGATCCATTGCATTCAAAAAATAAAAAAGACGTAGAAGAGCTGGCAAAAGAAATACGGAATAAATTTCCTTTAAAAACAATCTGGCTCTATACCGGATCGTCCTGGGAGAGTATCAGAGATTCCTCTATAATGAAATATCTGGATGTTCTAGTTGATGGAGAATTTGATTGTGATAAGAAATCGAAACAGCTGCATTGGAGAGGCAGTTCTAACCAACGGGTAATTGATGTTCAAAAATCCCTGAAACTGGGTAAAACTGTTCTGCACTGCGAATAGTCAGCAGCATATTTACATAACAATAAGAACACAGTATAGGAGAATTAAATGCAGAGAATAGCGAAATTTCATAAAGTAAGTTATAAGCAGTTTGAGGAAGGGTACAAAGATGGATTTCCGTCAGCATCTGAGTCAGAAGTCAAACGCATATATGAAGAAATTAAACTACCAAAGAGAGCAACCACAGGTTCTGCCGGATATGATTTCTACAGTCCCTTTACATTTACACTGAATCCCGGTCAGACAATCAAAATTCCAACCGGTATCCGTGTAGAAATGAACGCAGACTGGGTATTAAAATGTTATCCCAGAAGCGGATTGGGATTTAAATTCCGTCTTCAGCTTAATAATACAGTAGGAATTATAGATAGTGACTACTTTTATTCAGACAATGAAGGCCATATATTTTCGAAAATAACCAATGACAGCAATGAGGGAAAGGCAATTACGGTAGATGCCGGAACTGGTTTTATGCAGGGGATTTTCGTAGAATATGGGATAACAGTAGACGATGATGCAACCGAGCTCAGAAATGGCGGATTTGGAAGCACAACAAAATAAAAAGAATATCCGTTTTTATTGATGCCTTTCCATAACGGGAAGTATCAATGAAAACAGGATATTCTTTTTCTATCTATTAAAATAAGATTACAGCAGCCGATAGAAGGAACTTTGCTTAACTGTACATCTCCTGAAGTTCGGCTGCTTCAAATTTATGTAGTAAATCTCCTGAGGAAAAATCTTTTTCTATGTATTGCATTAACTGCCTTACCTTGCTATTTACCATAGAATCATCTTCCAATTGCCAAAAATGTCTGATCAGTCCTTCAAGAAATTTGAAAAGAACCAGTTTCCGTGATGAAATGGATCGAATGTGTCTCATAGAATAGATGATAAGGTCTAAATAAACACTTTCTCCTGTAGAGCACTCCCCATCGATAGAGAGAATACCATTTATTGTAAATATTACAGTAACTGCAGTGAGTGAATTGAGATCAATTTCTTCTTTTTCCAATTGTTCAGCAACTATCATCAAAGCATAACTATACCAGATAGCTTCATCTCGTGTTAAAGACTCAGTCGCGGAAAAACATATTTTATCCTTTATGTTATCCGGAATGATTGGTTTGTAAAATGGAATACAATGACTAATTCGCAAGTGTAAAGCCCCCTTTCTAAATTATATTAATTATACACCATTATTTGGAAGGAGGTCTTAAGAATAGCTTAAGTTAAGCTATAGAAGTTTTGAATATCATTGGATATATATATGATGAGTTGGTAATATGGAGACAACGGGATTCGAACCCGCGACCTCTCACATGCGAAGCGAACGCTCTCCCAGCTGAGCTATGTCCCCATAACCTTATTATAGTACTTAAATTAAAATATTCAAGATAAATATGCTTTGTTACAAGTTCTTTTCATTGAAAGCCGTATTTCTTTATGTTAGACTATGAATACTGAATCACATATCCGGACTTTAATATTTGAATCACGAAAAAGAGAGAAGGTAAACTATGAAGCTAAAAAAGAGTTATAAGGAAATCATCATAGATACTATATTTGACATCATCGGTTCTTTTGCGCTGGCGATTGGTATATATTATTTTGCTGAAAAAGCCAATATTGCGCCGGGAGGTGTATCCGGCATTGCAATTCTCATAAAATACCTCTGGGGACTTCCAATCGGAACCATGACGCTGGTTATTAATATTCCCATCATCTATCTGGCATTTCGGTATCTGGGTAAGAAATTTACATTTAAAACCCTTCGTACTCTGATTATCAGCAGTTTAATTCTGGATTATTTAGTAACGCCATATTTCCCACAGTATTCAGGCGACCGCATGCTGGGTGCCATCTTTGGCGGAGTTTGCATGGGATTCGGACTGGGTGTTATTTTTTACAGAGGATCTACCACTGCAGGTACTGATATTATATCCTGTCTGATTGAAAGAAAATTTCCTCATGTGCAGATCGGCAGCGCCCTGATGCTGGTGGACTGCATTATACTTGGCCTCTCCATCATTGTATTTGGAAATATTGAATCCGGCTTATTTGGAATGGTAGCTCTGTTTTGTCAGACAAAAGTGATTGATGGAATGATCTACGGTCTGGATAAGGGAAGACAGGTAGTGATTATGTCAGATAAAAATGAAGCTATTGCAGGCAGAGTAATTGAAGAGTTGGAGAGAAGTGCGACCTTTATTAAAGGACAAGGTGCATACAGCCAGAAAGATACCCTGGTTTTGCTGTGTGTGGTACGTATTCAAGAATATCACCAGTTGAAAACCATAGTATATAATGAAGATCCAAACGCTTTTATGATTGTAACGGAAGCAGACCAGGTGCTGGGAGAAGGGTTCAAACCGATTACAAAGCAAAGATAGCGAGAAATATAAATATGCTTAAAAGGAGTTTGTTTACATATTATGATTGATAAAAAAGATATCGTTAATTTAAATTTTTTAAAAAAAGAAGCCTGTACCGGAAGTTACCAGGGCATGAGATATAAAATTGAGCTCGTTGGAAAAGTTCTTATAGTATCAATCTGGGCGGGGCCTTATTGCTCGGATGTTACTCCGGATGAGAAAAAGCAGATTAAAGAATTCGAAGCAAGTGATCAAAGTCTGGATCAGGTAGTGGACTGGTTAAATGAAGAGTACAAAAACCAGGAAGAAACCTGGAAACAAGTAACCTATTAATAATGACTATGGAGAAAAGAAAAATGAAAACACCAATATTAGAAACCGAAAGACTTCTACTGAGATCTTTTTCCATGGACGATGCACAAGCTGTATTCCAGGGATGGGAAAATGATCCGGATGTTGCAAAATATATGTTTTGGACAAGCCATAATGAAATCAAAAAAACGATAGAATGGCTGATCTTTGAAACCGGGAAAGAGGATGCGGATGACTGGTATCGCTGGGCATTTGTGAGAAAAGACACTGGTGAACTAATAGGAACCGGATTGATCTATTTAGAAGAAGAATACAATAAATACGAAATCAGTTATAACCTTAGTAAAAAAGCCTGGGGAAATGGATACACAACAGAAGCAATGAAAGAAATTATCCGGTTTGCAGCAGAAGAATTAAATATTAAAGAAATTGTAGGAAGACATGCAATAAAAAACCCGGCTTCTAAAAATGTAATGACCAAGCTGGGATTTCAATTTGTAAAAAATATCCCATATGAGTGTAATGGTGGTACAAAAACCTACGAAGGGAAAGAGTATATATGGAAAAGACAGTAATATTTGATTGGGACGGAACAGTTGCAGACACAGAAACCTTAATACTCCAATCCTGGATTGAAGTTGGCGAAAAACATGGTTTAGGTGATTTGCGAGACCTATGCTATCGCTGTATCGGCACTACAAATCTTGCAACGCGCAAAATATTTTGTGATAAATATGGTGCGGATTTCCCCTATGACGAATACAACAAAGAGATGCTGATTAACTTTAATAACAAATTAAATAAAGATGGTATACCGCTCAAAAAAGGGTTGTTAGAGCTGTTGCAATTTCTAAAAGAAAATAACTGTAATATCGCAGTTGCTTCATCTACAAAAATTGAAATTTTAGAGGAGGAAGCAAATATGGCAGGCATCCGGGATTATTTCCAGGTGATAGCCGGTGGAGATATGGTTCAAAAAAGCAAACCGGAACCTGACATTTTCCTGAAAGCCTGCGAAATGCTGCAAGTGAGTGCAGGAGATTGCTATGTACTGGAGGACTCCTTAAACGGAATGCGTGCAGCCCATCGTGCGGGTATGAAACCTATCATGGTTCCTGATCTGATTAAGCCAAATGACGAAATGATAAAAATAAGTTTAAAAATATTCCCTTCCCTGATCCAAGTACGGGAATATTTCCAGGAAGCGTGGAGTGTGTAGACAGATTTGAAAAAGTTATTCAATCCGGCATAAGTTATAGAAAGTTGGGGAATTAATTTCGTCAATCCGGTATGAAATCCATAATTTAAAAATATAAATAGATCATCAGGATCGTTAGGGATAAATAGGGGCGGATGAACCACCCCTATAGATCAATTATTTGCAGGAATCACAACTGCATTTTGCCGGCATATCAAAAGACGGATTAAATGCATAGAAGTTTTTAAAGTCCAGTTCATCCTGAACAGTACGAAGTGCTTCACCGAATCTTTGATAGTGTACGACTTCTCTTGCACGCAGGAAACGGATTGGATCGATTACATCCGGATCTTTTACAAGTCTGAGAATATTATCGTAGGTAGTTCTTGCTTTCTGTTCAGCAGCAAGGTTTTCATGAAGGTCAGTGATCGGGTCCCCTTTAGACTGGAATTCACATGCATTAAAAGGAACTCCTCCTGCAGACTGCGGCCAGATCCCAACTGTATGGTCAACGTAATAAGGTGCAAAACCGGAACATTCAATTTCTTCCATTGACAGGTTTTTGGTCAACTGATGAACAATTGTGGACACCATCTCTAAATGTGCCAGTTCTTCTGTTCCGATATCGTTTAAAACGCCCATTGCTTTTCTGTTGGGCATTGTGAAACGCTGGGAAAGATATCTCATGGAGGCGCCCATTTCACCATCAGGTCCACCGTACTGACTCATTATAATCTGGGCAATTTTAGCATTTGGAGTCTTAATATTTACAGGATATTGTAATCGTTTTTCATAATTCCACATAGGTTAACATTTCCCCCTTTCCCATGGCCAAGGCTGCATTACCCATTCCCAGGTTTTACTCTTTACATCATCCGTGGTATCAATGGTAAGCGGACCGTAAAGGGCAGCATATTCTCTTAATGCTTTGTCACGTTTTTTAACATGTTCTTTACAAAAAGCCAGTGCTTTTTCATCACATGGATGAGTATCTAAATACAGAACCATATCATTTACAGCGAAACTTACTTCATTTATATAGCACATCAATTCTTCCCTTGACTTTTTTGGGCAAGGTGGTTCTGGTCTGCATTCCGGTTTTACCTGAGGTTTTTCAGGACGATGGCATCCGCAGTCCGGTTTTACTGGTTCACATGGACGCTGGCAGCCGCAGTCCGGTTTCATCTGAGGTTTTTCAGGACGATGGCAGCCACAGTCCGGTTTTACTGGTTCACAGGGGCGCTGGCAGCCGCAGTCTGGTTTCATTTGAGGTTTTTCAGGACGATGGCATCCACAGTCAGGTTTTACTGGTTCACATGGACGCTGGCAGCCGCAGTCCGGTTTTACCTGAGGTCTTTCAGGGCGCTGGCAGCCACAATCTGGTTTCATCTGTGGCTGGCAGGGACGCTGAGAACCGCAATCTGGTCTCATCTGAGGTCTGTTGTCCGGTCTGTACATGTTTTGGCAAGACTGGCGCTGGTTCATATTGTTAAAATTTCCATTTCTCCAATTATTCATTAACGGCAACCTCTCTTTCCGCAAAATGGTTTGCAAAGTTCCGGGAAGATAGTACCAACCTCAAGGGCCTTACACAGTTCGAACTTATCTTGAAATGTTTGCCATGGTACGTAAGCCATTGCTACCGGCATATCTTCCAGGCAAGTACAAGGTCTTGTTGTTTTATAATCACAAGGTGTACAATTATTCATAAAGTCTCCTTTTTCATTAATCTTAATTTCAATATTATCTTATGAAATACCTTTAAAAACGTGTCATATTACGGATAAAGTTTGTAATAATCATGAAATGTGATAAAATAAAGAAAACGGCATTTGGACGGACAGGATGTCCAAATAGGAGAGAGGTTGATAAAATGTTTGTGATAGACAGAATCGAAAAAAAATACGCAGTGTGTGAAATGGAAGATAAGACAATGATCAATATTCCGATAGAGAAACTGCCATCCGGTTGTAAAGAGGGCAGTTGTCTGGAATTAAATGAAAATGGGGAATATATTATTTTAGAGGAAGAGACCGTTCAGCGTAAAAAACGGATGGAGGAGCGTTTTTCGCGTTTGTTTCAAAAAATAATGTAGAAAAAATAGAATCCTGGCTGGACTGTTCCTGACGAATAAAAGGGTATTGTTAGCCATGGCTAAAAACCTTTCAATTGACAGGAATTCAAGCTTCCTATTTTCAGGGGAATGTGGTATTATAATCCATAGACAAAATGAAATGCAGTTATAAGTGGAATTAAGGAGTTTATAAATGGTTCAGAAAACGAGAAATGCAGGACGAGCAAATCAACCGGCAAAAAAAAGAAAAACAATAAGCAAAAGATTACAGGGAGATTTTCGGTATTACGATTATAACCTTTTGGCAAGTGTTATCCTGCTTACCTGTTTTGGATTGGTTATGTTATATAGTACAAGTGCATATGAAGCACAGATAGAATTTGGTACAGATATGTATTATTTTGGAAAGCAGGCAATCATCAGTGCGGTCTGTCTTGTAATCGTATTACTGTTTTCCCAGATCGATTACCATTTTTATGCAAAGTTTGCACTTTTTATTTACATTATTGCAAATATTTTGCTGATTGCTACGAAGTTTGTAGGTAGAACCATTAATGGAGCGAGGCGTTGGATCTTTCTGGGTGCATTGTCTTTCCAGCCGGCAGAGCTCGCCAAATTGGCAGTTATATTGTTTCTGCCCTTCTTAATAGTGAAACTCGGAAAGAATATGAAAGGATTGAAAGCACCTATGATTGTAATTGGATTCGGTGCTGCAACTTCTTTATTTACATATGTGTTTACGGAGAACCTGAGTACGGCAATTATTATTGCTGGAATTACGGTGATTTTAATTTTTATTGCTCATCCGAAGACCCTTCCCTTTGTCATAGGCGGCTGTAGTATGGCAGCGTTAATCGGATTACTGGTTGCTTATCTTGCATCGGCAGTTCAGAATTCGGATAATTTCCGTATTAATCGTATTTTGGTTTGGTTAGAGCCGGAAACCTATTCCAGTCTGGGCGGTTATCAGGTTATGCAGGCATTGTATGCCATTGGTTCCGGAGGTCTTTTTGGAAAGGGACTGGGCAATAGTGCTCAGAAATTAGGATCACTGCCGGAAGCCCAGAATGATATGATTTTCTCAATTGTATGTGAAGAACTTGGTATTTTTGGTGCAGCGATGCTTACCATTTTGTTTATTTTTCTGTTGTACAGGCTTTTATTTATTGCGCAAAATGCACCGGACCTGTTGGGATCTCTGATTGCAACCGGAATATTTGCCCATATCGCATTACAGGTTGTATTAAATATAGCGGTTGTAATTAATCTGATTCCAACAACAGGTATTACGCTTCCTTTTGTTAGTTACGGAGGTACCTCTGTCATGTTCCTGATGGCAGAGATGGCACTGGCACTGAGTGTATCCAGGCAGATTAAGTTTAAAGAGCAGGAAGAAGAAGCAAAAGAAGGGAATCAATTTACGGTGAGAGGTTAAACAAATGATATTATCCGATGGAAGAATAGGAGATACTTATGTAGTGGCAGGACTTCACTTGGATGAGGGAATCACAAGAAGACTGGAAGCACTGGGTATATTCGAAGGCACAAAAGTAAAAATCATGAACATGAAAAAGAACGGAGCAGTGATTATCAAAGTGCGGGGCACTAGATGGGCGCTGGGAAGAGAATTTGCATCAGGGATTGAGGCAGAGGAGTGGCAAAATGAAACAGACAATTAATGTGGCATTCGTAGGTAATCCGAATTGTGGCAAGACCACGTTGTTTAATGCGTATACAGGTGCGAATCTGAAAGTGGCAAACTGGCCGGGCGTTACGGTGGAACGTAAGGAAGGTCAAACAAACTACAGAGGCCAGCATATCAAACTCATAGACACACCCGGTATTTATAGCCTGACATCCTATTCAATCGAAGAAAAAGTAACCAGAAAATGTATCATGGAAGAAGATATTGATGTAATCGTGAATATTGTGGATGCATCTGCGATGGAACGGAACCTCTATCTGACCACACAGCTGCTGGAACTTGGTAAACCTGTAATTCTGGCTCTTAATATGATGGATATTGTAGAAGAGCGTGGCATGGAAATAGATCTGCATCGTTTGCCCGAATTACTGGGAGCGATTCCGGTCGTACCCGTTTCAGCAAGAAAACGAACCGGTTTGGATGTATTGATGCATGCGGTAAAGCATCACTATGAAGAAGGACCAAATGAGCAGGTGATTCACTATTCTGATGATATTGAAGAAAAGATAGCAAAAATACAGGAAATTCTGAAAGTTAATCATCCGAAGATTCATAATGAACGGTGGATGGCAATCAAGCTTTTGGAAAAAGATGAAGAATTAATGGTTCAGTATATGGAAGAAACAAATAGTGTGGTGGACCGCAGTTACGAAAAAGAAATTATTAATCAGAAATATGACTATATAGAAGAGGTCATGGAGGAGTGTTTGTTTTATCGAAATGAAAAAGCAGCATCTACTGACCGGATTGACGAAATACTGACACACCGCATATGGGGTGTTCCTATATTTCTTGGCATTATGGCACTTGTTTTTTTTCTGACTTTTGTTGTGGGTGATGCACTGAAAGGTGTATTTGAAATCGGTTTGGGAGCTTTTTCGGATGCTGTACATAGTCTTTTGTTAAATATAAAAGCGGCAGACTGGCTGATTTCTCTGGTTGTGGATGGTATTATAGCAGGTGTAGGCGGTATTCTTACATTTTTACCTAATATTTTTATTCTTTTCCTGGCGTTAGCTATTCTGGAAGACAGCGGTTACATGGCTCGTGTGGCATATGTAATGGATAAACTTATGGGAAAAGCGGGTTTATCGGGCAAGGCATTTTTACCGATGATTCTTGGATTTGGATGCAGCGTTCCTGCCATTATGGCGACCAGAGCGTTAGAGCGGGAAGAAGACCGGAAAAAGACGATTCTGATTACCCCTTTTATGTCATGT
Source organism: Robinsoniella sp. RHS (assembly GCF_001029355.1). Lineage (NCBI taxonomy): Bacteria > Bacillati > Bacillota > Clostridia > Lachnospirales > Lachnospiraceae > Robinsoniella > Robinsoniella sp. RHS. The sequence goes on along the minus strand of NZ_JNGB01000001.1, from coordinate 73,759 downwards.
TCAGCCAGACTTCCTATTTACGTATTATTTGCAGATATGTTTTTTGGTAAATATGCGATGGCAGCTGCATTTTCCATGTATGTGATCGGAATGGTAATTGGTATTCTAATTGCCCTTGTGAAGAATAAATTAGATTCGAACAAGAGAAAAAGTCAGTCTTTGCTGATAGAACTGCCGGAATATAAATTGCCCAATGCACGTACAATATTTATATATGTATGGGAAAAAGTAAAGGACTATCTTACAAAAGCAGGAACTACTATTTTTATAGCATCCATTGTGATCTGGTTTATATTAAACTTTAACTTTAGCGGTATGGTCGAGGATGTTTCCTTAAGTTTTGGTGCCATGATCGGCAAATGGATGGAGCCGGTCTTAGCTCCTGCCGGATTAGGTATGTGGCAGATTGGGGTTTCCCTGATAGCTGGTTTATCTGCTAAAGAAGTTGTAGTATCCAGTTTTGCAGTATTGTTTGGTGTTGGAAATGCCAATTCTGCTGCGGGAATGGCACAGATTATCGATAATCTTGGAAGTGCGGGGTTTGGCATGGTAAATGCCTATGCTCTGATGATTTTCTGCCTCTTGTATACGCCTTGTGCAGCTACAGTGGCAACAATAAAAAAAGAGACAAATTCCTGGAAGTTTACGTTACAGATGGTATTATTCCAGTTATTGCTGGCTTGGGGGCTGGCAGTACTGGTATATCAGGTTGGAAGTCGGATATTTTAAAGAATGGAGATGAAGCGCCGTGGGATGCTTCATCTTTTTGTTCAGAATATTAGAATATTTAATTTATTCTGTCAATTGATGATGTAGTAATGGTGTTATAACTGCAGTATAATAGTTGGGAAGAGACCGGGGATATCTGAAAAGTAAAATTTGATTAGATAATTGTAAATAACTGGTAAAATATTTTACCATATTTTCTCAGTATTTTTATAAAACAGGTATTTCCTGTAGTTAATGTTTATTATGGTCGAAATATAGATAAAATTGTAGGAATTCAACTTAAATTTGATTGATTAAATTTGTGTCTGTGCTATAATTATAATATTAGAACTTAGTGGAGAGGATGATCCAGAAGTGAGAAAAGCGCTTGCAAAAAACAAAGGAGCATCTATGCTTCTGGCAATTTGTATCTTCATGGTACTTGCTGTTATTGGATTTAATGTGTTAGCCGCGGCATCTGCAAATACATATAATTCCAGAGGGCAGTTAGCGAATGAACAGGCGATCCAATATGTGAATTCTATTTATGAAATTGTTGATGGTATGATACAAGGCGGAGAATTTAATCTGGATGCCTGTCTGGAAGAAGAAGGGACAGAAGTGTCCGGTATGACTGCCGTTTTAGGTACTAATAATCTGGAAGATAGTAATGGGAATAAAATAGACGTATCGATTAAGTTTGCAAGGGATACAAATGCAAGCGTCACTCAAAAAAATCGTATCAAAGCGCAGATAACTATAAACTATAAAGCCAGAGACTACTGTATTACATCAATTTACCTGCAAGATAAAAGTTTGCCTGAACAAACAAAATACACTTTAATAAAATGTGAAGGTGTGGTGTCAAGTGATAATGAATAATCTGATTCATAAGGTGAAAAGTTTCTCCCGCCTCAGAAATGTATGTTTAAATAACCGGGGCGAAACGATGATTGAGTTAATAACCAGTTTGGCGTTATTTGCAATGACAATGGTTTTAGTTGCTGTTTTATTTTCTAATGCGAATCGTATTCTGATTAAAAATAATACAATTCAGAAAAACCTGAATCATCAGATAAATAATTTAGAACTTGGAAATGAACTGACAACAATTAAAAGTGATATTGATATGACTTTTATACTTTCAAAGGATGGCAGTACTGGTGTGGAACCGATAAAAGTAAATACAAAGGTAAAATTAGTAAAGCCATTAAGTGGTGATTCGGAAGGTACTATAGATTCAACGCTTGCAAAGTTTCAACGGGTTGTAGAGTCTGAAAGTGGTGATGGGTCATGAAGATTAATTTGTGTTTAAAATCAGATAGAAAGAAAGGGTTTACTCTAATAGAAGTAATTTTAACGGTTACATTAGTTGCCGTTTTCTTTACAACTGTTGCAGCGATACTCCCCCAATGGTTTAAATCCTATCAGAACGTGATCAGTGCAAGTAATGCCAGCCAGATAGCGAACAGCGTTATTACAGCAATCGATGAGCAGATCACTTATTCAGGTTCTGTGGAAGTAAAATCCGGCAGTCCGGACAGCATTTATTATCAGTACAAAACGGGAGAATATCGGGAAATTGTATTGGGTGATGATTGCAAAGTCATTCCCGGATTAGTATATGATGATAAATATTTTATAAATAATAAGTTAAAAATACATGCAAAAATTGCAAAAGATTTTGTAGAATCAGCTACACCTTCAGAAAAGAATGTATGTAAGTTAACGGTAACATTAATAAATAGAAATACTGGTAAAACGGTTATTGAAAAAGTTCGTTATATTAGACTTTATGGACCTGAAAAAAGTTAGGGGGACAGGTATGATCCTTTACAATTACTCTGCAAAAGATGCGGCTGGAAAAATACATAATGGCAAAATAGAAGCCAATGGGGATGATGAATTCTATCTTTTTTTAGATAAACAGAATTGGTATTGTATATCCGTTTCAAGAACAGATCTGCTTCGCGAAGCACAGAATCAGTCGGAATACCGCTTTAAACCAAAGGAAGTAGCATTATTTTGCCGGGAATTTGCTATTATGCTGTCATCCGGAATGAATATGCTGACTACACTTCAGCTTTTGTATGAACGCTGCCGTAAAGCTAAACAAAAACAATGCTATATGCACATGATAGAAGCGATAGAAAAAGGAGAGACTTTGCATGATGCTATGAGGAAGCTAGGGAAAACATTTCCGACACTTCTTTCTTCTATGGTTTTGGCTGGAGAGGCCAGTGGATCGTTAGATATCGTGATGGAAAAGATGGCGCAGTATTATGAGCGGGACTATCGTTTAAAAGGGAAAATCCAAACGGCTATGATCTATCCAATACTATTGATGTCGGTAACCGTTGCTGTAATAATTCTTTTATTTACGGTCGTACTTCCACAGTTTTTTACAATGTTTGAGGGGCAGGATCTCAATCCCCTTACCTCATTTTATATGAAACTTAGTGTATTTTTAAAGAACCAATGGTATATTCCATTAGGCATCATTATTGGCATCATTTTACTGATACATTTTTTGAAAAGAGATCCGGGATTTCGTTTAGAATATGATAAAAGTAAATTGAAAATTCCTTTAATCAGTAAGCTTTTAGAGAAAATATTAATATCCAGATTCGCCAATGGTATGAGCATTTTATACTCCAGTGGTATTTCTATTATACGCTGTATGGATATTTGCAGTACGGTAATATCCAATACGTATCTGGAATTCAAAATGCAGAGAGCCACAGAACAGGTGGAAAAGGGAACATCCCTGTCCCAGGCTTTAGAAGAACAGGGATTGTATGACAGTATGGTGTGGTCCATGGTTCATATTGGTGAAGAATCCGGTAATTTAGATGCGATGTTTTTGAAGCTTGCAGAATATTATGAGGAAGAATCAGAAAGTGCAACGCAAAAGATGATGGCGATTATGGAACCGGTGATGCTGATTATTATAGCAATAATCGTGGGTTCGGTAGTGGCAAGCGTCTTAATACCGATATATGGTATGTATCAGACGATTTAGAAAGGAACTGACGAAAATGATACTATCGATTGAATTTACGGCAGAACATATTCATATAGTGGAAGAAGATGTAAATGCCAAATCCATAACTGTAAGACGTTTTATAGAAATTCCTATGCCGGATGGATCTTATTTGAATGGAGTGATTGTTAACACTGCAGCCGTAGCGGCTGCTATACAGGTTGCCGTAAAAGAGCACCGTATTCATACGAAAAAAAGTATTGTTACCGTAAGTGGTGTAGACATTTTACGAAAAGAATTCCAGGTTCCGTCAGGTAATAATAAACACACCCGGGGAATGGTTGAAAATGAGCTGAATAAGGCCGGAATGCTCAGATCAGACTACTTGTTTGACTATATTATTAAGAAGAATATCCAAAAAGATCAGGCAAAAAGTGAAACAATGCAAAACGTAGATGTATACTTAATGCCGAGAGCTTTGGTAAATAATTATCTCACTACCTTGCGGAGGGCGGGGCTTACTCCTTATCGAATTGAGACAGTCAGCAATAGCATGGAGCGACTGGCATTCCTGCTGAAAGTCGCCGATGGGGACGATATGTCGATTCTTTGCTGTGCGGAAAGAGACCAGATAGGTCTGTTATTTACAGGGGCAGGTACTAAAATGATATACCGAAGCACGCAAATTAAAGCAGAAGATACGATTGAAGAAAATGCATTTATTGTATCTGCCGTACAGTCGCTGAACAGGGAAGTAGATCCGATTGCAATTGCACTGGAAGAAATTGTTGAGAACGTTTCTAAACTGGTACAGTTTCATTCTCAAACAGGGAAGAAGAATAAAGTCGGACAGATATTAATGTATGGAGATCTGTCAAGGGATTCACAATTCCTAAGCCGTATTGAGAATGCAACGGGCATCACTACAATAAAGTGCGATTTTCCCGATCATGTAACCTTTGCGGGGCCGGGGGATCTGACCTGTTTAAATGCTATAGGGGCATCTGCAGGCGGTTTGTATGAAGTTGCAGAAGAAAAGGATATTGATTTTTTTCCATTAATGAAAGAAAAGAAAGCGGAGAAGACTACAAAAAAAGATCTGATTCCGTTAGCGGCAGGCATGGGGCTCATTTTGATTCTGTCTGGAATTTATGCACTGCAGTCTTCGAGTAATATGACGGTTGAAGCGTCTGTTCAGATGAGCCAGGATTTTATTAACGATCCTGAGAATCAGAAATTATATCAGAAAGCAAAAGCATTACAGGACTATACCATATCGCTGGCTGAATATAATGAAACATGTAATCAGTATATAGATGTTATTAAGAATACGCGGAGATTAGAATCAAATGATTTTAATGAACTGGATGCCAAAAAGCCTGAGGATGTAACAATTAAAAGCTATGGTTACAGTAATGGGGAGATTACCATTTCCTGTGATACCACAAATCAGGATGGGGCATCTGCTTTTGCTAAAATTTTATCTGATTCCGGGTTATATACGGATGTAAAATATACAGGATTCAGCAGCGGAAGCAGCGAAGATGGATCAGCAAATTATACTTTCCAGTTAGTTTGCACTTTATGGGCGCAATCGGGAGGTGTATCAGAATGAAAAAGAGCGAAAAAATACTTCTGCAGATTTTGATCTGTGTAGTTTTATTAGCTGTGGTTTGGATGTTTTTTCTAAAACCCGCACTTGAAAAGAAAGAGGTTCTAAGGGAAAGGGAAGAAGCAGCAAGAATAGAGCAGGAACAAATGCAGGCATTAATAGAAAAAGCCACACTTGAAGATGAGTTATTAGTTCAGCAGAATATTTCTAAAGAGAATTATGAGTTTTTTTATTCCGTATTAAACAGTTATAATATTGATAAAATTGTTAATGATCTTGCTAAAGAAAATTCGTTATATGTACAAAGTCTTCAAATCGGAGAATATACAGATGCATCCTCCGATTTTGTGATTGAGACGGAAGAGACACCGGAAGCAATTGATGAGTCTGCTGAGGTAACAAAATCAGATGATCAAGTCATAGAAGAAAAGGTAGAAAACCAGGCAAAATTATTGAAAAGTCAGGTATCTATTTCCATATCAGGTACCTATGATAATATTTTAGCTTATGTGAAGGCTTTGAATGCAAAAAGTATTTGCCTTAGGATAGATAGCATTTCACTCTCAGAAAATAACAGGGATGCAACGGGAAATGCCAGTCAGAATGCAACAATAGGCTTATCTCTCTATGGTATCAATAAGCCTAAAGAACAGTCAGGGAATGAATCATCAGAAACCAAGTAAAGTCAGATACCAGGTTATAAGCTGCGAACCAAAAAGAGCGGCGAACAGAAAACCGAAACATAAGAAGGGTCCAAAGGAAATCAAAGTTTTTTTATCTGCTTTTTTTCGGATAATTAAAAGTATGGACCAGCAAGAGGCGAGAATACAACCGGCAAAGGCACCCAGCAACACTAATTTCCATCCAAGGAAAAGCCCGCTTACAGCGCAGAGTTTAACATCGCCTCCGCCAAATCCGCCTGTTATAGCCGCGATGAGAAGCATGGGAATGCTGATCACTGCCAGCCCGATTAATTTTTCAATAAATTCATTGGGTGTTACGATGATGTTGATTACAGCGAGAATGAAAATAAAAACCTGCAGGGAATCAGGAATCATCATTGTTTGGATATCAGTGATTGAAACAACAATAAGACAGCAGAAAAACAAACAAAGCAAACCGCTGTAAATGGTAAAGCCATGAGCTAAAAATGCTGCAAGGAAGAGAATTCCTGTTAATGCTTCTACCAGCGGATATTGCACAGAGATAGGTGCCTTGCATTTGCGGCATTTGCCTCTCAATATGAGATAACTGAAGATGGGAACCATGTCATAAGGCTTAAGGGTCGTATGACAGGAAGGACAAAAGGAACGTCCTTTTGCGATATTGAGGTGCAGGGGAATTCGGTAGATACAGACATTTAAAAAGCTCCCAATAACGAATCCCATAACAGTAATGTATGTCAGCCAAAAATATTCCATTGTTTTCTCTCCTTCGTATTGTTTTGCAGATGAATTATAACACAGATAGAATCAAAGGGGAATAGTATGTTAAAAAACTTACGACTGGGTCAGGTTCTTATAGAAACCGGATATATTACAGAGCAGCAATTAGAAGAAGCCCTGGAATACCAAAAAAACAGCAGTATGAAAAAAATGCTTGGAGATGTACTGGTTGAACTGGGATATATCACAGAGGAAGACCGGTTAAAAGCATTGTCTACGCGTATGAATGTCCGCATCATGGATTTCGAACAGTTAAAATCAACCATTGAAGCAATTTCACTGGTTCCCAGGGAAACTGCTGAACGCCTTATGGTGATCCCGCTTCGTGTAGATCAGAATAATTTAGTTCTGGCGACCGATAATCCATTGAATTATTATGGGTTTGAAGAATTAGAGACGCTCACCGGAAAGCAGGTTGTTCCGGCACTGGCTTCTAAAGCAGACGTAGAAGAAGCCATTAAGCGCAATTACGTAAATAAGACGATGATCAGCGCGATCGATGATGTACATAGAGAATATACGGGAGAATCGGATGTGAATGTATCCGAATCTTTCCAGCAGATGATGGACCGGGTAGACAGTTCGCCCGTGGTAAAATTAGCAAATACCATTGTCATTCAGGCATGCAGTATGCGAGCATCCGATATTCATATAGAACCTTGCCAGAATAACATCCGTATCCGTTTTCGTATTGATGGGGATTTAATGGAAGCAATGGTATTAAATACCACGGTACTGGTTCCGATTACAACACGTTTTAAGATTATGGGCGGATTGGATATTGCAGAACGCAGGGTTCCTCAGGATGGACGTTTCAGTCAAACGGTAGGAAATAAAAATATTAATTTCCGAATTTCTACACTTCCGTCCGTCTTCGGTGAAAAAATTGTAGTCCGTATTTTGGGTGATAATGCGATAAATATTGTGCAGGCAAGGGAATTGGGTATGAGCGAAAGCAATTATCAGAAGTTTGAACGTCTGCTTGCGAATCCAAACGGAATTATAATGGTTACCGGACCAACCGGAAGCGGAAAGACAACAACCATCTATTCTGCACTTCATGAATTGTCCCGACCAGATGTCAATGTGGTGACAATTGAAGATCCGGTAGAAAAATATATAAAAAATGTAACTCAGGTTCATATCAATACAAAGGCAGGATTAACATTTGCCGCAGGGCTTCGTTCTATCATGCGTCAGGATCCTGATATTATCATGGTAGGTGAGGTCCGGGATCAGGAGACGGCTGTGATTGCAGCACAGGCAGCAATTACAGGGCACCTTGTGCTGACTACCGTCCATACAAATGATGCGGCATCCGCATTTATGAGATTAATAGACATGGGCGTGGAGCCCTACATTGTAGCATCTTCTGTAATCGGCGTAGTATCCCAGCGACTGGTTAAAGTGATCTGTGAGGATTGCAAAACGGAATATACCCCGACCGAAGAGGAGTTACTGCAATGGAGTGCCGACCGTCCAATGCCGGAAAAGTTTTATCATGCCGCAGGCTGTAAAAACTGCAATCACACAGGATACCGGGGCAGAACAGCAGTACATGAAGTTATTATGGTATCTCCGGACCTTAGAAACTTAATTATGAAGCATGCTTCTGCTCAGGATATTAAGAGGAAAGCAAAAGAATATGGATTTACGGATCTGAAAGAAAATCTTATGGATCTGATTGAACAGGGACGTACTACCATGGAACAAATGATAAAAGTAGCTAATTTCATCGAATAAAAGGGGGATTTATGGGCCAGATAGATGATTTAATCCAACAGGGAAGAGCACTTGGATGCTCCGATATCCATCTTACCTTCGGACTTCCGCCAATGGCGCGGAAGAACGGGAAATTAATTAAAATGCAGGGGCATGAGGTTTTGGATGCCCAGCAGCTTCAGGTGTCAGCTGACGATATGCTGATTAAGTGCCAGATTCAAAGACCGCAGGATCCATTGGAAGAAATAGATTTCTGCTATGAAGCGGCAGACGGAAGCAGAAACCGTGTTAATATTTATTATCAGCAGAAAAAAACGGTAATCGCCATACGATTGCTAAGCGCATATATTCCTACCATGGAAGAACTGAAATTACCTAAAATATTAAAAGATCTTGCCATGCTGAAACGGGGACTGGTACTTGTCACCGGACCTACCGGAAGCGGTAAATCCACAACATTGGCATCTTCTTTAGACTATATCAACCAATGCCGGAGTGAACATATTATTACAATCGAAGATCCGGTTGAGTATGTGCACCAGCATAAAAACTGTATGGTAAACCAAAGAGAAGTCGGAGTAGATACCAACAGCTTTGCAGCTTCTCTAAGGAGTGCACTCCGTGAAGATCCGGATATTATCCTGGTTGGAGAAATGCGGGATCTGGAGACCATAGCATCGGCAGTAACGGCAGCCGAAACCGGCCACCTTGTTTTTTCTACACTGCATACAACAGGAGCAGCACAGACAATAGACCGAATTATTGATGTATTTCCTCCGTATCAGCAGCAGCAGATCCGGACACAATTAGCTTCGGTTTTAAAGGCGGTAATATCCCAGCAGCTGATACCCACAGCAGACGGAAATGGCAGGGTAGCAGCCCTTGAAATATTATTGATAACAGATGCCGTTGCGAATATGATCCGTGAAAATAAATGCCACCAGATTACTTCCGTATTACAAACAGGCGGCAGGCTGGGTATGCAGTCCATGGATGGACATTTACTGGAACTGGCACAAAACCATATCATAAAACCAGAAATGGCGGTTGACTATGGTATCGACAAAAACATGTTAATGCAAAAGCTTTTCGCGTAATTTTTTTGCATCCTCAATGTGATATAAATTTGATAAATCCCCAAAGGGTTTATACATACAAAAACATAAATTTAAGGAGGTATGAATTATGACATTCATGCAGAAGCTGAGAAAATCAGCGAAAGAGAAGAAAGGTTTTACACTAATCGAATTGATCATCGTTATTGCTATTATTGCAATCCTGATCGCTTTGATCGCACCTAATTTGGTGAAGTTTTTATCAACGGCAAGAAAGACATCTGTAGATGCTAATGCTAAGACGGCGTATACTTCTATACAGACGTATTTGACAGAGCAGGAAACTGCTGGTACTACAATAGGTAATAATACTTATGTGATCAAGGTAACAGGTGGTGTAGTTGCTGCTACTCCAGTACTAAAAGGTATTGATGGGTATTTTAATGCCAAAGAACTAGATAAAGTAACTATAACAGCTGAAGTTGGCAAAAATAATACATTAACTAAAGTAACTTGGGATGTAGCGGGTGGAAACAGCGCCACTTATCCAAAAGAAACAGAGCCAACAACAACACCATAATAAAACAAGAAAAACTGTGTAATAAAAGTTCACTGAGGCAGGCTATTGCCTGCCTAGTTACTAAAATATTATCCATATTATTAAGTGCAGAATTAATAATACTACATTTACTAATATGAATAATCACTAAATTTTTCGTAAATATCAATCCAAGAAAGGGTGAAATATAATGTTTGCCAAAATAAAAAAAACAACTCAAAGAAACAAAAGGCTTCACATTATTAGAAATGATTTCCGTAATCACCGTTGTAGCCATTATAGGTACAATCGTAACAGTAGCCGTATACGGCTATATGGTATCCGCATATATGCTCAAAGCAAATCAAACAGCGGAAACTGTTTTTTACGCTGCTCAGAGTTATCTGACACAGCAAAAGGATATGGGTGCATTAGAACAATTTAATGAGCGCATATCTACATATGATACCGGACTAAGCACTGCCAGAATGGAAGACATATTACAGTTAAATGGTTATTTTCCGGATGATGATCCCAGTGTTAAAGAGGAGTGGGAGAAGAACCATAACAGCAGTAAAATAGTCTCCGTATTTGTTAATAGTAAGAAGGGATATTTAGGAAACAGAGAAGACATGTCATCAAAGGATAATGATCTGTATTTTTATAATCCTTTCTGGACAGAGATCATCGAACCAAGTATAAAGGATGAGAACATTACCGATCATTGTTTTTTACTGGAATATGATGAGGCAACCGGTATCGTTCTTAGCGTTTTTTATTCCGAAAAAATAGATGATTTTTGCCGTAAACCATCTATTTATCCATATGAACTGAATAGCAGCGAAAAATATAACGTGGTAAAACGCGATACCAAAAGTCTGAAAGAAAAACGTCAGGGCTACTATGGAATCAGTATGTCCAACTATGCCAACAGCAAGGTGGAAGTATATCAACCGGCTGTAAAATTAGTGAACAGTGACAGACTATACTTAGAATGGCAGGATAAAAATTTACCACTTGAAGGAGCAGGGGCAGAGGCAGGAAACCCTGCTTTTTCCGCCGATTCTTCTCTTGCGGGGAAACTATATTATGATGTCAAAATAAAGTCAAAAAACAGACCTGATTTTAGTATTTCTATACCAAAAATCAAAGCGGTTATTGGTACCCCGACTGATTGGAAAACAGCTGAAGAAAAAGCAGGTACCTCTTCTAATCCAATTTTTATTTATGATAGCAGTACCAATACGTACTCTTTGAGCTTGGATTGTATCCATTACAGTATATTAGAAAAATATAAAGGGATTTTGTCTACCGATAATATTTACTGTGAAGTAACTCCGAAATTGGAGGGGATGTCCGTTTCAGAAGAAAAAGGTGTTTCCAATTATGAAAGTGCCAGCTTTGGGGGTGGAGAAAAAGAAGCTGATTATAATGGAGCAATGGTGGATGCAGGCGGAAGCGGCAAAATGGAAACCGGATTAGAAGAAAATAATTCCACTTCAGATTATCCTTATACCATTAAATATGCCCGCCATCTAAACAATATGCGAAATGTAACTGCAGAATCTTATTTTCTGCAGACAGGTGATATTAACTGGAAGATTCCGGAATACAACAATGACAGTTCCCATTCTGTGATGTTAAGTAAGAAACTTTTTGAACCAATTGTGTTTGTAAAAGAAGTAAAAGCGGATCAAAATGATCTTACCAATATCGTAACAGAGTTTAAAGGAAAATATGATGTTGAAGAGACATTAGATGAAGACAATAATAAAAGAAATTTCAAAATAGCCTGCATCGATATCAAAGCAGATGCCAAAATCGGAAATAATGTAGGACTTTTTGCGGTAAATAGCGGTGAGATTAAAGGACTGCGTCTCCTTAATACATCGGTATCCGGAATTACAAATGTAGGTGCCGTCACAGGCACAAATAATGTTTCCGGAAAAATTACAGATGTTCAGGTACAGGCAGCGGTGCAGGCAGAAATTATAAATAGCAGCGGTGAGGAAAGTGATACCAATGAAGTTGCAGATTTTGGAAAAAACATTGGCGGTGTTATTGGTTTAAATAAAGGAGAAGTGTCGGATATTACCACACTGCCAGTCGTTAACAATGAATCGAAAGCAACACAGAATGTTGTGTCCGGTACCTATAATGTCGGCGGTATGATTGGTTTAAACTATTCGGATAAAGTAACTTCCCTTAAAAATTATAACAATTTGGGAATCGTAACCAATGGTGACGAAGTAATACAAAATTTTGGCGGAATAGCAGGACATAATGAGAATGCAGGTAAATTATCGTCTTGCGTTAATAAAGGTGTCATTAGTCTAAATAACAAAAATGAACCGACGGAAGATGATTCCGGTACATCAACCAAAGAACCTCTATATATTGGCGGAATTGCAGGCTATAATGAAGGTAAATTAAAAAAATGCGAAAATGTACTGGACGAAACATATTTTTCCGAATGCGATAAGCTTTTAGAGACTTGTTTAAATGATTTAAATAAAGAAAACGGAACATTACCCTCTTATTCAGGAAGGGGCGTTGGAGGTATTGCAGGTGGTAATTTTGGTGGTAAAGCAGAAGTCATTGACTGCTTTGTAAATAACGCCGTTCTGGGTAAGGATTTTGTAGGCGGACTCATCGGCATCAATATGGGAAGTGTTACAAACGGAGGACTGATATCTTCCATTCTGGAGAATTTAACAGGGCGAAAAGAGGATGTCAGTGGTCTTGTAATTGGAAGCGGCAACATGGTTGGCGGCATTTTTGGATATACAGATGCAAAGAATACAGAGATTTCTAATTATGTTAATTCCTCAAATGTTCTGGGTGCATCTATGGTCGGCGGCATTATGGGAATGAATGGGGCAGATTTTAACAGCATACAGGAATTATTGGATGCTGACTGGATTGGAAATCTGGATGACCTCGTTTCCGGTACCGATGAATATTATAAGAGACTCATGCAGAAAGATCTGAATGATACTGAGAGAAATAATATAGAAAATGCTTTGCGTAATTATTACTCTGAATTAATGCAGGGAGGATTAGCAGCAAAATACATCAACGATGTAAATAAGATAAGCAACTGCACCAATATGGGATTTGTTTATGCAGCTAAACGATACAGCGGAGGTATTACCGGAGTAAACTATGGTGAATTAAACAAATGTATTAGCAGCTTTGAAGAAAAAGAAAACGGTCTGGTTAATTCAAACTACGATTTTCTTACAACGGCAGACTGTGCAGGAGGGATAGCAGGATTAAATCTCGGAACCATAACAGGTGATGGGTCCAATAATTCAAACAGTAATAACTATGTATATGGTAATTCTTTTGTTGGCGGGATTGTTGGATGGAATGTATCCTCCATTAGTGGATACCGCAGTATCTCCGGGTCTGTACGGGGCCGGAACAATTATGTGGGCGGATATCTGGGAATGAATTCTGATTTAAGCGGTATAAATGGTGTTGAGGTAGCCTACAATGGCGGTACAGACTCACAAATTACCGGTAAAAATTATGTAGGCGGAATCATTGGCTGTAATATTGTTCCGGTTGAGAAAAATGATCAGTTACAGGTTCAGATCACAGGAACTACAACCGGCAATATTTCGATCAAAGGAGAAGCCTATGTGGGAGGAGTTATCGGTTATCATTCCTGTATTGAAAATTTGAATAATGTTCCCATCCAATGTGCAAGTCTGACTGCATCATACCCTTATGGTGTCTTTGATGCGAATACTTCGCAGACACAGAATGAAGCACAGAAAATCATAACGAACTTTGTAAGCTGCAGAAATACTGCGTCGGTAACCGGTTCCCGTTATGTTGGCGGAATTATCGGCTGTAATGAAAAGGGCAGTAATTTAGCGGTAAATTCAAGCAATAATTATGGCGATGTATCAATTGTAATCCCGAATGGCATTCAGATAGAAGAAGATGCGGCAACATCGGATCAGATCACAGGGACTTCCTATTTTATCGGGGGAATTACCGGCAGAAATACATCGACCGGTTTAATTCAACAATGTTACAACGAAGGAAATGTAAAATCACCAAGCAAATATCTGGGCGGACTGTGTGAAGTAAACGAGGGAATCATCCTAAACTGCGTCATAGGAGATGCAAAAAGTTTTAAAATTGAAGGCAAGAGCAGTGTTGGAGGAATCGTCGGATTAAACCATACCACAGATCCATCAAACCCGGCACGGGTTGAAAAATGCAGCGCCAATCAATATGCTTCCATCGTTGGCGGCAGTAATACCGGAGGTCTTGTAGGTACAAATGAAGCTTCCATTGTTAATTGTACTACGTATGCCAATGTATCTGCGCCGGGCGGGGATAAAGTAGGCGGTATAACCGGTTTTAACAAAGGAAGTATATCCGGTACGGAAATCGGAAGTGAGCGGATTATACCTGCTGTAGTGGGCAGAAACTATGTTGGAGGATTGATCGGAGTTAACGAAGGAATCCTTTTACAAGACGGCTCTGACAACGAGACAACATCCCAGGGGGTGCAGCCGACTCTGGAAAATTTAGTGAACCGGGCAAATGTTACAGGGGAAAATTATGTCGGCGGTATCGTAGGCAGCCATAATTCCAAGAGCATAAAATCCTGCAGTAACTATGGCAATATTACATCAGAGAAAAAAGATTCATCGGATAATGTAATTGGTTCGGGTTATGCAGGCGGTATTACCGGAGTGAATGAATCGGGCAAAGAAATAACCGATTGCCAAAATTATGGAAATGTATCCAGTAATTACGGTCAGTCCGGCGGAATCGTAGGCATGAACTTAGGCTCGATACAAAGCTGCTACAATCGTTTCGGAACCATAAGAAGTGATTATGCTCAGGCAGGAGGCATCACAGGAACCAACTCCGGCGTCATTCAGGCCAGTCATAACCTGGGGAGTGTAACAGGTGCTGTCACAGGTACAGAAAATAATGCTATTGGCGGAATTGCAGGTATCAATAACAGTGCTTCCCAAGGTTTAGCAGCAGGTGACATTAAGGACTGTACATCAAAATTAAATGATACAAATTCAAACTCTGTTACAGGCAGTAATATAGTGGGCGGCATTGTGGGTTGGAACCAGGGATCTGTTACAATGAAAAAGAACAATGGTGAAAACAATAATGTTTCCATTAATATCAATGTAAATCAGGCTGCGGTTAACAGTACCTCCGGAAATACCCCGTTGATCGGCGGAATAATCGGAAAAGACGACAGAAAAGTGACGGCTCAGAATCCGCCAGGCATTGAAAACTATATCTACAGCGGAACCATTCAAATTAGTGAGATGGCACAGACCTTATATGCCGGCGGAATAATCGGCTATAATAACAAAGGGCATATTGTGAAAAACTGTGAATTCAGAGGTACTGTCAGCGGACTTGGAAACAGAAATTTCGACGACAAGGGCAACCTGAAGACGGATGGAGGTGTAGGCGGTATTACCGGGCGCAATGCGGGAACGATATATTTAAACCGGATTGGAGATAGTAATGAATATGGTATTAACACAACGCCCGATACCCCTTCTTCCATTAACGGCTGCACAAATGTAGGCGGAATTGTGGGAATTGGAGATAAGGACAGCAGCATTTTATGTGACACACCCAATAATGGTAATGCAAAAAAAGGCTATATCGTTAATTATAGCTCGGTAACAGGTGTTTTAAATGCAGGCGGTATTTATGGCAACAGCAGTGTTGCAATAGAGAGCTGCAAAAATAAAGGGGTTATAGGTGGAAAAACACGTATAGGAGGAATAAGCGGGTCGCATAATAATTCAGCAAATATTACGGATTGCGAGAATACATCAGAAGCTCAGATTAATCCTTTGCAGGAGAATGCCAGCGAATTAGGCGGTATCGTAGGATATGCTGGCAGCACTACGATTTCCAACTGTAAAAACATGGGAATAATCTGTTATGCAGATGAAAATAATCAACCTGCCGGTATTACAAATGTAGGTGGTATTGCAGGTAATGGCTCAACATCTACGTTTATAAATTGTAAAAATGGTACAGCTGGTGAAACCCTGGATTTCCTAACCTGTGATGTCCGCAATGCAGGAGGGATTGTAGGTAATTATGCAGGTCCCAAACCAGGAAAGGACGTAAAGAATGCGGAAGATCTCAATTCTCTGGTAAAAAACTTTGATTCCTGCAGCAATTATATGAATATAGTTATGAATGGCGATTTATGCGGAGCTGTTGGAGGGATCGTGGGCAATGCTTCCGGTAATGACCTGTATCTGATTCTTAATTCCTGTAACAATTACGGTAAAATAAAAATGAATTCCAATAAAAAACTGGATATTTATAATTATCAGAATTGCGGTATGGGTGGAATTGTCGGCTATGCAACTACAAAAGTATATATTAAAGATTGTAACAATTCCGGAGTAGTAGATGTCAATAATTATGCCCAGGTCGGAGGCATCATAGGGGTAATAAAAAGTAAAAGCAATGCAGTTTCAGTAGGTTTAATAGAAAGCTGTAACAATAACGCAGCAGGTACCATAAAGGGCGGCGGTGATGTAGGAGGTATCATCGGAAGACAGGAAGATGGAGCGTACCTGAAAGTTCAGAATAATGAAAATAGTGGTTCCATTTCCGGAATTCAAAACGTTGGCGGAATATTAGGGCGTATATACCAGGGAACTTCCAGTGCTTTTCATACAGGAGAATACAGTAACTGCACAAATAAAGGCAATGTTTCCGCCATATGGAACAAGGAAGCAAATGCAACTCCCTCCGGTATAGGCGGATGTGTCGGGTTTGTGCCATATGCGGGAGAATTATTTACAAATTTAATTAATGATGGTGTGGTATCTGTTGATGAGTCGGTAGGTTCCAGGACTGTGACAGGGGTAGGCGGTATCGTAGGATCATTGGGCAGTACGGCAAATTCAAACAGTACGTTTAAAAATTGTTCGAATAAAAAGGACTTAGTCTTTGACAGGGCGGATATCCAGATTAACTCCCTGGGAGGAATTGCGGGATCCATGGCTTCACCGGCAGGAACTGCACTAAACGGCTGCACAAATTATGCAAGTGTAATATCCAACGATTCATCGGTCAATGTGGGCGGCATCGTAGGTGCTCTTTCTGGCGGAACGATAACAGCATGTTCAACCCGAATCCCGACAGGGTCAGCAGTTCCTTTCATACAAGGGGGCCAGCGTGTCGGAGGAATCGCGGGTTATGTCAGCGGCGTTGCCACAAAGGTTATGAGTGATATTAAAATTGATCCCGAGAATGAATCAAAACAGTTCAGGGCTACTTATAACACATTTCATGTGACCGCGGATAAAGAAGCAGGGGGAATTGTGGGAGAATTAGCAGGTTCGGCTATTTTATCTGTTTACAACACCGGAAATGTATCCGTTAAACGTGTGGCGGCAAGTGAACTGTCCAATGTAAATTCTGCGGGCGGTATTGTCGGGTATGCAAATGATGCTTCCACCCTGAATAAAGGTATCGTAATCAATTGCTACAGCCTTGGCAAAATCGGCTGGACTGACGGAAAGGCGGCTTCTAAAGATGATGTATGCGGTTACATTGGCGGAATTATAGGTGCTCGCAGATATATAGGAAACGGCAGTGACTTACGTGATAAAACATGTACGGGAGCCAGTATACGTGACTGCTATTTTATCAGTGACAGAGTAGCTTCCACCCTGCCATACTTAAAACTCGGCAATACCCCCTTACAATTTCATCAATGGATGGTTGGTAATGAACCGTTTGCGAAATATAATACCGACAATGGTGACAGTCAAAGCTATACGGTAAAGGATGCAGCCGGCGAAAAGGGTTATTGGAATGAAGCAAGTTTTGATGCGCTTCTTGATACAATAGGAAAAACAGATGATTTCACCTGGGATAAAAACGATGAACTTACAAATGTAAATAACATCCTGCAGAATTATTTTTATGAGCTGCCGATACCGGATACCAAGGAAGTTACCGGCGTAAAAGGAACAACCTACGAAATGAAATGGAAGGGATTAGTCGGCTTAACCAGTGGTTATGAAGTATCTATCTATACCAGTTATAAATATGTCGATGGGATTAAGACAGGTGATGGGGCAGCAATATGGAGCAGTCATTACGACAGTAATAATCTGGAAGGACTGACATTAAATCTTAAAAATATTGCAGCTAAATATATGGGACAGAAACTGTATTTATCCATTCAGGCTAAAGGATACAGTGTTGGTGAAGGGGAAAATAAAATTGATATTACCACCGATAGTAAAACGTCCATCGTACAGTCCTTTGTGATGATGCCGCCATTACCGACAGTAGAAGTTCCGGATCAATTGGATATACAACAGGAATCCAAGAGCAGTAAGGTAACGCTCTCCATAAAAAATTTAAACGATTATTACAAAGATAGTCCTTATAATGATTACAATGGTTTGCGGGAATTAAGTCAGGGGCATCTCTTAGAAAATAATTTATATGAGATGTATAAAAACGGAACGGCAAAGATCAAAGTCATTGATTATTTCTTAAATAGTGAAAATGATGCATATTTTCAATGGCATTCCAATGAGCATGAGATGAATATTAACTGGGAAACGGGAGAAGCCACCTTAACTATTGACTATAGCCAGCCGGGTGAAAAATATGAAAATAAGTTCTGGCATGCGTATTTAGTACAGATATGTATCTCAGACCAACAGAACTCAACGTCGTTAAACCCGGATACGTATTCGGATAATATGGTTAAATATCGTTATTTGTCTTCCGATACGGAAGAAAAGAGATTTTTGTTAAGTACGACTACCAGTCTGACACCACCGAAAGGCCTGGAAAAGACTTATACCGGTACCACCGCAGAACCGGCATATAGTTTAACCTGGCAGAATCCCAACGAAAGTAAAGAGAATGTAAAAGGATACAAAGTAGTGATAACCAATCCGGCTACAGGAAAATCGATTGAAAAAGAACTGCTTAAAACGGAGGCCCTGCGTTATGATTTAACCTCAGAAAATATTAAAGAATTGATGGGAGATGATTATCCAAAACCAGAAACGATAAATAATACACTAAACTGGTCTGTTACAGCTTTAAGCGGAAGCAATGTGGAAGACAAGGTATTCTATAAAGATTCCGAGCCAGCCACAGATTCCATTACCCTTGTGCTGATGGAAAATCAGGTGAACTCCATTACAGGCGAGGTTCCCAGTGCTATTTATTATCCATATATTGTAGATTTCAAATGGGAGGATCCATCATATTCAGCAAATACTAAATATGAATTTATGTTTACGGTAACATCAGAAGGTAAGGACGTAACCAAGGAGGCAGCACTTAATTATTCCACCGGAACTACTTGTCAGGTTGATTTACCCAAAGCATTAGACGCCGATTATAATATCGAACTGACGGTTAAAAAGGTGGGAATTATCGGGCAGACTCTGGACTCGGCAGTTTCTGTCGGCAAGTTAACCGTGAAAAAGTCACTGTCAGCAGTGGCTTCACTGACATATTCAGAACCTCAGATTGATGCGGAAGATTCTGCCAAGATAAAAGTGAACCTGGACTGGAAGATACCGGATGGGGTTAATGAAACAAACTGTTCCGGGTACTTATTTGCGATATTACCGGTTGGTGAACTGCAGATGGATAACGCCATTACAACAGTTGTAGACGGCTGGGATACAGTTAAAACAGAACTGAAATTTGATACATCCAGTATCGGAAATGATTATTTTGTTTATGCGTATGCCTTAGGTGTGCAGGATGTTTCCTCTACCTCTATTGGGAAATCAATTTCCATGGTGCTGCCGAAAGACCGCTTAACAAAACCGGTACTTAAGGGTGAAATCCAACATGAAAATGGTGTGGTAATCCCGCCGGAAGATGGATGCGGCAGAGACGAATATCCGGCACTGAAGTATGTATTCAGCTGGAAAAACGACAAAAACGAACTGTCTAAGATCAAAGGCTGCCGTATCAAGCTGACAGATGATGAAGGAAACCTCATATCACTGAATGGAAAAGAATATTTAGATATTACCGATTCGGGAGTCATGGCAGAAGAGGCAGGCTACACACTTACAAAAGATCTGTCGCAGTACGCCGGAAAGACTTTGAGCATAAGTATTGTAAAACTATCAAATTCTATCACAGCGCTTGCATCGGAAGCCGGGGTTCTTCAATTTACGGTTCCAAAAACGAAACTTGAAAGTCCGGAAAACCTTGAAGTTCTTGTACAAATGGGTAATGGGGCAACCGCTGGTGATAATTGCACGGAAGCAGAATTCAAGGATATGACCTATGTATTTTCATGGGAGAATAACCCGATTGATTCAGGAAAAATAAAAGGCCATAGGTTTATATTAATGGATGGGGATGTGGAAATCAATTTTAACAATGGTGATTATATATTAGACGGTGAAGCAGAAGAGAACAGTATTAAAATGGATTTATCGTCATACGCCGGAAAAACCCTTACAATGAAGATCGTAAATATTCCGGTTGATGAAAATGAACTTCTGTCTGATGCCGGCTCTATAGAGATAAACATTCCTCATCTGACGCAAATAAAATTAAATCTGCAGACAGAGCCTTCCGCAGCTATCAGGGATGCAGTTCCTGACAGCGAAAAAGAAACTGCTGCTATGGAAAAGGAAGTAAATACCGAAACAGAAAATCCAGAGAAGTGAAAGCTTCCCTGGATTTTTTTATGTAAAAAAACATTCTTTTTATTTTGTAGTTCAAAATAAATTCACAAAATATTTCTTGACAAAACACACCTGCTCTTATATACTTTGAATATCAAAATATTTGATGAATAAAACTTAATTTCTGAATTAAAAGGAGAAAAAACCATGTTAGAAAAAATGAAAGACATTATCGCTGAGCAATTAAATTGTGAAACTGAGAATATTACATTAGAGACTTCATTCAAGGAAGATCTGGGAGCTGATTCTTTAGATTTGTTTGAGCTGGTAATGGCTTTGGAAGATGAGTATTCTGTTGAAATCCCTGCAGAAGACCTGGAAGAACTGACTACGGTTGGAAAAGTTCTTGATTACTTAAAAGCAAAAGGTGTAGAAGAATAAGTAAAATGGCCAGCGCAGCAAAACGCTGTACCTGACAGTCATACTACAGAATAAAAGTCGGCGGGATCCGTCGGCTTTACTATATGTTTCGTTTTGAATGGAGGTCCAATATGACGACAAGAGTAACCGAACTTTTAGGAATCGAATATCCCATTATCCAGGGCGGTATGGCATGGGTAGCTGAGCATCATCTTGCTGCTGCAGTTTCAAATGCAGGAGGTTTTGGCCTGATCGGTGCGGCAAGCGCTCCGGCGGAAGTGGTACGGGAAGAAATTCGTAAAGCAAAAGAACTGACAGATAAACCATTTGGGGTCAATATAATGCTTTTAAGTCCTCATGCAGATGAAGTGGCTAAGGTTGTTGCGGAAGAAGGTGTTAAGGCAGTAACCACCGGAGCGGGTAATCCGGAAAAGTACATGGAACTGTGGAAAGCGGCAGGCATTAAAGTAATACCTGTAGTTGCTTCGGTAGCCCTGGCAAGAAGAATGGCAAAATACGGCGCAGATGCAGTCATAGCCGAAGGTATGGAATCCGGCGGACATATTGGATCACAGACAACGATGACGCTGGTTCCCCAGGTAGTGGATGCGGTAGATATTCCCGTGATAGCAGCCGGAGGAATCGGTGATGGAAGAGGATTTGCAGCAGCTATGATGCTTGGAGCTGAGGCTGTGCAGATAGGTACCCGTTTTGTAGTGGCAAAAGAGTCCATTGTTCATCAAAATTATAAAGACAGGGTCATAAAAGCAAAAGATATTGATTCCGAAGTTACAGGGACTACAACAGGACATCCGGTCCGTTCCCTGAGAAATAAAATGACGAGAGAATACGTGAAATTGGAAAAATCAGGAGCTTCCTTTGAAGAGCTGGAATATTTAACTCTGGGATCTCTGCGAAGTGCAGTAATGGAAGGTGATGTAATCACTGGAACTGTGATGGCAGGCCAGATCGCCGGCTTGATAAAGAAGGAACAAAGCTGCTTGGAAATGATAGAGGAAATAATGACAGAAGCCGGGAAGTTATTAAATACTAATAGACAGGTCTGTGATATACATGGAGGTAAAGAATGAAAAAAATAGCATTTGTGTTCCCGGGACAGGGTGCGCAGTACATAGGCATGGGTAAGGATTTTTATGAGCAGTATGAATCCTGCAAAGAGATCTTTGATCTGGCATCCGGAGTAACCGGACTGGATATACCTGCGCTTTGTTTTGAAGAAAATGATAAATTAAATATAACAGAATATACCCAGGTATGTATGCTGGCTGTATCGGCAGCGATCTTAAAAGTTCTGGAAGAAAAAGGATTGAATTCTTGTGTAAACGCAGGATTGAGCCTTGGAGAATATGGTGCATTAGCATCTTCCAGTGTATTAACCCTGGAAGATGCATTTAAGGTAGTTCGTCAGAGAGGTATCTTCATGCAGGAAGCAGTTCCGTCCGGCGGCGCAATGTCGGCGGTTATCGGCATGGATGGAGAAAAAATTGCAGAGGTCTGTGAAAAAACAGATGGTATTGTCAGTGTGGCAAATTATAATTGTCCGGGACAGATTGCAATCACAGGCGAAGAAGCAGCAGTGCAGAAAGCCTGTGAGACTCTTAAAGAAGCCGGTGCAAGAAGAATTGTTCCCCTGAAGGTAAGCGGACCATTTCACTCTGCTATGTTGACAGATGCCGGCAGTAAGCTTGGTAAAGTATTAGATGAAGTAGAAATTCATGAGGTGAAAATCCCTTACGTTTCCAATGTAACCGCAGAATACGTAACAGATAAGAATCAGGTAAAGGATTTACTGCAAAAGCAGATCTATTCATCTGTACAGTGGCAGCAAAGCGTTGAAAATATGATTGCAGAAGGTGTAGACACCTTTATTGAAATCGGACCGGGCAAAACCCTCAGCGGATTTTTACGCAAAATCAACCGTGATATGACAGCATTAAATGTTGAGAAAGTAGAAGATATAGAAAAAGTATTATCCGCTTTGTCAATGTAAAGATGCAGAACATGCCTGCGAAATGACATGTACCAAAAAAGCATGTACCATAAGTAAAGAACCCGCAGGTTTAATTATAAAGGAGTATATATGTTAGAAAATAAAGTAGCATTAGTAACCGGATCATCCAGAGGAATCGGGAAAGCAATTGCATTGAAACTTGCTGCAGAAGGTGCATTCGTGGTTATAAACTATAATGGTTCCAAAGATAAAGCGGAAGAAGTAGTTGCACAGATTAAAGAAAAGGGAGGCAATGCGGTATCCTTCCAATGTAATGTGGCTGATTATGAAAGCACAGAAAAAATGATGAAAGCGCTGATTGCAGAATACCAGCACATCGATATTTTAGTGAACAACGCCGGAATTACCAAAGATAATCTAATCGTGAAAATGAAAGAAGCGGACTTTGATTCCGTAATCGATATAAATCTGAAAGGGTCATTTAACACAATCCGCCATTTATCCAGACAAATGTTAAAACAGAGAAGCGGTAAAATCATCAATATCGCATCGGTATCCGGTGTACTTGGAAATATGGGGCAGGCAAATTATTCTGCTTCCAAAGCAGGCATTATCGGGCTTACAAAAGCAATGGCCAGGGAACTGGCGAGCAGAGGCATTACTGTAAATGCAATCGCACCAGGATTTATTGCTACTGAGATGAGCGACGTATTATCCGATGCTATAAAAGAACAAGCCATTGCCCAGATCCCGTTGAAACGATTTGGAAAAGTAGAAGATGTGGCAGAAATGGCAGCCTTTCTGGCTTCTGACCGTGCAGATTATATTACAGGTCAGGTAATCAGTGTAGACGGCGGTATGGCAATTTAAAATCACCTGCAAATGAGCAGATATAACGGAGGTAGCAGCATGAGAAGAGTAGTAGTAACAGGAATGGGCGCAATTACACCGGTAGGTTTAAATGTAGAGAGCTTTTGGGATAGTGTAAAAAAGGAAAGAACAGGATTTGCTCCGATTACCAGATTTGACTGTACGGAGTATCGGGCAAAACTGGCAGCAGAGATCAAAGATTTTGTTGCAAAAGATTTTATGGACTTTAAAGCAGCTAAGCGTATGGAATTATTTTCCCAGTATGCAGTTGCTGCATCAAAAGAAGCAATTGAAGATTCGGGATTAGATATGTCAAAAGAAGATCCTTATATGGTAGGATGCTCCGTGGGTTCCGGAATCGGCAGTCTTCAGGCAGCAGAAAGAGAACACACCAGGCTGGTAGAAAAAGGTCCCAGCCGTGTAAATCCGCTCTTGGTACCGCTTATGATTTCCAATATGGCAGCCGGTAATGTATCTATCCAGTTTGGTTTGAAAGGGAAAAGTATTAATGTGGTAACTGCCTGTGCAACGGGTACGCACTCCATCGGTGAAGCGTTCCGTACAATTCAATTCGGAGATGCAGATGTAATGGTTGCAGGCGGTACGGAAGCTTCTATCTGTCCCATCGGTGTCAGCGGATTTGCAGCATTGACTGCTCTTTCCGGTGCAACAGATCCACAGAGATGTTCCATTCCGTTTGACAAAGAACGAAGCGGTTTCATTATGGCAGAAGGAGCTGCTGTGGTTGTTCTGGAAGAACTGGAACATGCGAAGAAACGCGGTGCCCGCATTTATGCCGAACTTGGCGGCTATGGCGCAACCAGCGATGCTTATCATATTACTTCTCCGGCAGAAGATGGGGAAGGCGCTGCAAGAGCGATGTTAAATGCAGTAAAAGAAGCAGGACTAAAACCCGAAGATATTACTTATATCAATGCACACGGTACCAGCACACATCATAATGACTTATTTGAGACCAGAGCCATCAAAAAAGCCTTTGGTGATCACGCTTATAATATCCGCGTTAACTCAACAAAATCCATTACGGGACATATGTTAGGTGCCGCCGGATCCATTGAATTTATCACTTGCATCAAAGAAATAGAAGAAGGTTATATTCATCCTACGGTAGGTTATAAAGTACCGGATGAAGAACTGGATTTAAATTATGTTGCCCAAAAAGCAATCGAAGAGCCGCTGGAATATGCAATCAGCAATTCACTTGGCTTTGGCGGACACAACTCCAGTATTTTAGTGAAGAAATATAGAGAGGAGTAATCACATGGAATTTGAAAATTTATTGACTTTAATCGATAAAGTAGCGTCTACCGATCTCACCGATTTTTCCATTGACAATGGAGATGTTAAAATCTCCATGAAGCGGAAACAAAAAGATGTGATAGTAACAAGCGTTTCGGAAGGAATGCTGACACAGCAGTCGTCTGTACAGAATCCTGTGACTGCTGCTTCGCAAACCATGGATGGCGTTTCTGTACCTGATGGAAATACTGTAAAAGCTCCGTTAGTGGGAACTTTCTACAATGCG
The DNA here is from genome assembly GCF_001029355.1 of Robinsoniella sp. RHS. Taxonomy (NCBI): domain Bacteria; kingdom Bacillati; phylum Bacillota; class Clostridia; order Lachnospirales; family Lachnospiraceae; genus Robinsoniella; species Robinsoniella sp. RHS. Next base: position 48,224 of record NZ_JNGB01000001.1, on the reverse strand, counting down.
GCTTCTCCTGAAAATCCGGCTTTTGTTAAAGTTGGAGATGTGGTAAAGAAGGGGCAGACCCTCGGTATTATAGAAGCGATGAAACTGATGAATGAAATTGAAAGCGAATTTGACGGTGTGGTGGAAGCGATTCTCATAGAGAATGAGCAGATGGTGGAATACGGTCAGCCGTTGTTTGTAATTAAATAATAAAACTTCACACCAATCAGGAGGTACGATTATGGCATTATCAACGAAAGAAATTATGGAGATCATTCCACATAGACAGCCGTTTTTATTAATAGATACTATTGAAGAATTAGAACCCGGCAAACGTGCAGTAGGTAAAAAGTGCGTAAGCTACAATGAGCCGTTTTTTGCTGGACATTTCCCGCAGGAACCGGTTATGCCGGGCGTGTTAACCATTGAAGCACTGGCTCAGGTAGGAGCGGTGATCATCTTAAGTGTACCGGAGAATAAAGGCAAGGTTGCTTATTTTGGAGCAATCAATTCTGCCAAATTCAAAGGAAAAGTATTGCCTGGCGATGTATTAATGCTGGAAGTAGAAATGATTAAAGTAAAAGGTCCAATCGGTGTGGGAAAAGCAACTGCGACCGTAGACGGTAAAGTAGTAGCCATAGCGGAATTGACTTTTGCAATCGGATAGGAGATCATATGTTTCAGAAAATATTAATTGCTAACAGAGGAGAGATCGCAGTTCGTATTATTCGGGCATGCCGTGAACTTGGAATTAAAACGGCAGCCGTTTATTCAGAGGCAGACCGGGAAGCCCTTCATACACAGCTGGCAGACGAAGCAATCTGCATCGGACCGGCATCTTCACTGGAAAGTTATTTAAACATGGAACGCATTTTAAGTGCTACGATAGCAGCAAAAGCAGATGCAATTCATCCTGGCTTTGGTTTTCTGTCAGAGAACAGTAAATTTGTGGAAATGTGTCAGAAATGCAATATTACGTTTATCGGTCCCAGTGCGGAGGTCATTAACCGTATGGGAAATAAATCAGAAGCCCGTGCCACCATGATGAAAGCGGGAGTACCGGTTGTTCCCGGTACCAAAGAACCGGTCTATACAGCAGAGGAAGGTAAACGGATAGCAGGAGAAATTGGTTATCCGGTTATGATCAAAGCTTCCTCCGGCGGCGGCGGAAAAGGGATGCGAATATCAGAATCTGCAGAAGATTTCACGGAGAATTTCCAGACCGCACAGATGGAATCGGTGAGAGGATTCGGTGATGATACCATGTATATTGAAAAATACGTGCAAAACCCGAAACACATCGAATTCCAGATCATTGCAGATAAATTTGGCAATGTGGTACAGCTGGGTGAACGAGACTGCTCTATTCAGAGACATCATCAAAAAGTAATTGAGGAATCTCCAAGTGCCGTTCTTACACCGGAATTGCGAAAAGCCATGGGCGATACCGCCATTCATGCTGCAAGAGCAGCTTCATATGAAAATGCAGGAACGATAGAATTCCTTTTAGATAAAAATAAAAATTATTATTTTATGGAAATGAACACCCGTATTCAGGTGGAACATCCGGTAACCGAAATGGTTTCCGGGGTAGATTTAATCAAAGAGCAGATCTATATTGCAGCAGGACTTCCACTCAGTGTGAAACAGGAAGACATTACCTTAACCGGTCATGCCATTGAATGCAGAATTAATGCGGAGAATCCGGCTAAGAATTTTATGCCCTGTCCCGGAAAGATAAATGAAGTACATCTGCCGGGTGGATATGGGGTAAGAATTGATACTGCCGTATACAGCGGATACGAAATTCCACCCTATTATGACTCTATGATTGCAAAAGTAATTGTGCATGACAAAACGAGAGCTTCTGCAATTGATAAAATGAGAAGTACTTTAGGTGAGCTGGTTTTGGACGGCGTCACAACAAATGTAGATTTTCAGTATGAAATACTGAATAATGAAGATTTTCAGGCAGGCGATTTCACAACCGATTTCATAGAAGAACATTTCTAAAAGAAGCCGGTTGGAAGCGTACAGATTGATGCAATGAATTTCAAACAACATGCCTGTGATCCTGTTAGAAATTAAGGAGAGTATAAAATGTCGAAGCTTAAGGATATGTTTAAAAAAACTTCCTACATTCCAATCGGACGTTTGGATGAACCTAAGAAGGAAGAAAAACCTTCTGTAGAAGAAGATGCAGCACCCTGCGTACCGGAGGGGCTTTGGGTAAAATGTCCGAAATGCGGTAAATTGCTGTATAAGCAAGATGTAGTAGATAATCATTATGTATGTCCAAAATGCGGCGGTTATTTTCGGATTAAGACGAAGACCAGACTGCGTATGGTTCTGGACCATGGTACTTATGAATCATGGTATACTGATCTGCCACAGCGCAATCCCCTGGATTATCCGGGATATGAGGAAAAATTGGAAGCACAAAGGGATAAAACACATCTGCACGAGGCAGTTACAATCGGTAAAGGCAAAATCTATGGAAAAGATGCCGTAGTCGGTGTCTGTGATGCACGTTTTTTAATGAGCAGCATGGGATATGTAGTAGGGGAGAAAATAACCCGCGCATTTGAACAGGCAATTGACGAAAAATTACCTGTTATCTTATTTTGCTGCTCCGGCGGTGCCAGAATGCAGGAAGGAATTGTTTCTCTGATGCAGATGGCGAAAACTTCGGCTGCCATTAAACGCCATTCCGATGCCGGACTTCTTTATATTCCAGTTCTGACAGATCCCACAACAGGAGGTGTAACTGCCAGTTTTGCAATGTTAGGAGATATCATCCTTGCCGAGCCGGGAGCCCTGATCGGATTTGCAGGTCCAAGGGTAATTGCACAAACCATCGGGCAGAAACTTCCGGAGGGATTCCAAAGAGCAGAGTTCCTGGTGGAAAAAGGTATTATAGACGGTATTGTGGAACGAAGCGATCTTAAACTGCGTTTAGCGATGCTCATTGACATGCATGAGAGCAGAAAAGGCTATGCCTCTTTTGAAAAAACAACTGGAGAACTTGGCACACTTTTATATGGTGCTTCTGACTCTCCCGATACCATTCTATCTTCCGTTGGCAAAGCGGTATCCGAAGGATCTGATTTTGATACGGATATGTCTGCCGGTGAATCATTTGGTGATGGGTATAAAAAATCGGCCTGGGAAAAAGTTCAGATCTCCAGGATGGCAGAACGTCCAACCAGTCTGGATTATATTGAAGCGATCTTTGAACATTTTACCGAATTACATGGGGACAGAAGTTTTAGGGATGACGGCGCAGTAGTTGGCGGTATTGCTTACCTGAACGGACAGCCGGTAACGGTGATTGGTCAGCAAAAGGGGAAAAATACAAAGGACAATATTACCCGGAACTTTGGAATGGTATCTCCGGAAGGTTATCGTAAAGCACTTCGCCTGATGAAGCAGGCTGAGAAATTTCACCGTCCCATTATCAATTTTGTAGACACGCCGGGAGCAGCCTGCGGAATTGAAGCAGAAGAGCGGGGACAGGGTGAAGCAATTGCCCGTAACCTGCTTGAGATGTCGGCCTTAAAGACTCCGGTTCTGAGTATTATGATCGGGGAAGGCGGGAGCGGAGGTGCTCTTGGATTAGCGGTAGCAAATGAAGTGTGGATGATGGAAAATGCCACTTATTCGGTTTTGTCACCGGAAGGTTTTGCATCAATTCTGTGGAAAGACGGAAAACGTGCAAAAGAAGCCTCTGAAATTATGAAAATAACAGCAGAAGACCTGAAGGATCTTGGCATTATTGAGCTTATTATACCGGAGCGGGAACCTGCTATGGTGGAAAATATAGCAGAAATAGCAGTTTATATGAAGAAAAATATCTGCAGATTTCTGGAAGACCAGAATAAATTACAGATAGAGGAATTTGCCAGTCAAAGGTACCAGCGCTTCCGAAATATGTAGCAGACAGTCAACCATATCGCAGGCAAGCCTGCGATATGCATAGGAGGTAAGAATGGAATTAAAACCGTTAAAAATCGGGGATTTAACAGCTAGAATACCGATTATCCAGGGAGGAATGGGCGTAGGCGTCAGCTTGTCAAGGCTGGCTGGAAATGTTGCTGCCTGCGGCGGCGTTGGCATTATCTCTACCGCACAGATTGGCTATCGGGAAGAAGGATTTGAGAGTAATCCGATTGAATCAAATTTAAGGGCAATTGCCAATGAAATTAAAAAGGCACGCCAGATTGCAAAAGATGGGATTGTGGGTGTCAACATTATGGTTGCTACGAAGCGTTATGCTGAGTATGTGAAAGCTGCGGTTAAATCCGGGGTGGATTTAATTATCTCCGGTGCCGGTCTGCCTACCATGCTGCCGGAATTAGTGAAGGATAGTAAGACAAAGATAGCACCCATTGTATCCACCATCAAATCCGCCAGCGTGATCCTGAAGATGTGGGAACGCAAATCAGGGCGACTTCCGGATCTTGTCGTGATTGAAGGACCAAGAGCCGGCGGACATCTGGGGTTCTCACTGGATCAGCTGGAAAACTTTACACCGGAAGTCTATGAAGAAGAAATCAAGGGCATCATAGGTGTCGTAAAAGGATATGCTAAAAAATATGAAACCCATATTCCGGTTGTGGTTGCCGGAGGGATCTATACCAGAGCGGATATCGATCATGCGCTAAAGCTTGGCGCCGATGGTGTACAAATGGGTACCCGATTTGTTACAACCTTCGAATGTGACGCCAGTGACGAATACAAACAGACTTATCTGAATGCATCAAAGGAAGATATTGCAATCGTAAAAAGCCCGGTAGGCATGCCGGGACGGGCAATTATCAACGACTTTATGGAACATCCAAAGCCAGGCATCGGAATTAATGGAAAATGTCTGCAATGTCTGGAAAGATGCAATCCGGCAACCATTCCTTACTGTATTACCCGGGCGCTGATCAATGCAGCAAAAGGAAATACTGAGGATGCATTGCTGTTCTGCGGTGATAATGCGTACCGGGCGGATAAACTGGAACATGTGAAGGATATCATGGATGAATTAACGAAATAAAAATCTGAGGACAGTGACTTAATTGGCACTGTCCCCTTTTATGTTCTGGTAAATATCAGGGATACCATGATTACGCAAAATCCGGTATGCGTTTCATAAGATACAAAAAACATTAAGATAAACATTTTCAGACCCGGGATGACAAAAGAAAATGTCAAAATTTATAATTTAATCGAAAATAATGGTTGTAATAAAAACCACTTTCGGTATATAATGTGACTTAGGCTGTAAATCAGCATTAATATAAGAAGGAGGAGTATTAAAATGAGTAAGGTTAGAACACGTTTTGCACCAAGCCCTACCGGACGTATGCATGTAGGCAACTTAAGAACCGCATTATACGCATATTTAATCGCAAAGCATGACGGCGGCGATTTTATGCTTAGAATAGAGGATACTGACCAGGAACGTTTTATGGAAGGCGCACTGGATATTATTTACCGTACCCTGGCAAAGACAGGTTTAGTTCATGATGAAGGACCGGACAAAGATGGCGGAGTAGGTCCCTATGTACAGAGTGAACGACAGGCACAGGGAATCTACCTGAAATATGCTAAAATGTTAATTGAAAAAGGCGAAGCATATTACTGTTTCTGTGATAAAGAACGCCTGGAATCCTTAAGACAGGAAGTGGCAGGCAAGGAAATCATCGTATATGATAAACACTGCCTGAACCTCCCAAAAGAAGAGATTGAATCCAAATTAGCGGCAGGCATACCTTACGTAATTCGTCAGAATATGCCAAAAGAAGGTACTACGAAGTTTGAAGATGAGATCTATGGAACGATCGAAGTACCAAACTCAGAACTGGATGATATGATTTTGATTAAATCAGACGGATATCCTACCTATAACTTTGCCAATGTTGTAGATGACCATTTAATGGGAATTACACATGTAGTTCGCGGAAATGAATATTTATCTTCCGCACCGAAATATAACCGCCTGTATCAGGCATTTGGCTGGGAAGTACCGGTATATGTACATTGCCCGCTGATTACCAACGAAGAACATAAGAAGTTAAGTAAAAGAAGCGGTCATTCCTCTTATGAAGATTTACTGGAACAGGGATTTTTAAGCGAAGCAATTGTAAACTATGTAGCATTGCTTGGCTGGTGCCCGCAGGACAACCGTGAAATCTTCTCCCTTCCAGAACTAGTGGAAGCGTTCGATTACCGTCATATGAGTAAGTCACCTGCCGTTTTTGATGTCAATAAGTTAAAATGGATGAATGGCGAATATATGAAGGCCATGGATTTTGATGTGTTCTATGAAAAAGCATTGCCATTTATCAAACAGGCGCTTACCAAAGATCTGGATTTAAAAAAGATTGCAGAAATGGTGAAGAGCAGAATTGAAGTTTTTCCGGAAATTCCAGATTTAATTGATTTCTTTGAATCAGTTCCGGAATACGACAGTGCAATGTATACACATAAAAAGATGAAGACAAATGAAGAGACTTCTTTGGCTGTCTTAAAAGATCTTCTTCCTCTTTTGGAAAACCAGGATGACTATAGTAATGATGCTTTATATGCCCTGCTTTCCACTTATGTATCCGAAAAAGGATGTAAAAACGGATATGTTATGTGGCCGGTTCGTACTGCCGTGTCCGGAAAGCAGATGACACCTGCAGGCGCTACGGAGATCATGGAAATCATCGGTAAAGAAGAATCAATTGCCCGCATCAAAGCTGCAATTGAAAAATTGGGTAACTAAGTAAGGGTCATAAATACACCCAGTGGGGGGCGGTGCAACCATGCATCGTCCCTATTAAGGGCTATAAAACTGATTTTAGGCGCATTGAGTGCGCGATTGGAGGAAATACGAATGAGTTTTACTAAGGCTCAGTCGCGGGCGATTACCCACAAAGATGGTCCCATGATCGTGCTCGCCGGACCCGGTTCCGGAAAGACAACCGTTATCACAGAGCGGACAAAATATCTGATTCAGAACTACGGGATTAACCCGATGGAAATACTGGTCATTACTTTTACAAAAGCGGCGGCACAGGAAATGCGGCAGCGTTTTTTACGTTTAATGGAACAGGAACAGACCCAGGTTACTTTTGGAACCTTTCACGCAATATTTTTTGGAATATTAAAACATGCCTATCATTTTACCGGAGAAAATATACTCCGCGAGGATCAGAAGCATCAATATCTAAAAGACATTGTAGGGCGGATGAATCTGGATATCGAAGATGAGGCGGATTTTATCGGAGGCATTATTTCTGAGATCAGTCTCGTAAAAAATGATCAGATCCCATTAGAACACTATTATTCGACGACCTGTTCGGAAAATGCATTCCGTGATATTTATCAAAAATACCAGCAGCGCCTGGAAAGGGAAAACCGCCTGGACTTTGATGATATGCTGGTTTATACTTACCAGCTGTTAAAGGAACGGCCGGATATCCTGCTGGGCTGGCAGAACCGGTACCGTTACATATTGGTGGATGAATTTCAGGATATCAATACGATTCAGTATGAGATCGTCAAGATGCTGGCGGCTCCGGAAAATAACATATTTATTGTAGGCGATGACGATCAGTCAATATACCGGTTCCGTGGTGCGAAACCGGAAATAATGTTGAATTTTCCAAAAGAATTTAAAGATACAAAGACCATACTGCTGGATCAAAACTTCCGATGCACCGGTAATATTGTAAAAGCAGCCGAACTTGTTATCCGGCACAATCAGATGCGCTTTCAGAAGAATATGAAAGAGGTAAAAGAATCTGGTGATAAGATCGAACTCCACACATTTGCAAATCAGCCCCAGGAATGTGCTCATATTATTAAGAAAGTGCAGGAGTATATCAAACAGGATTATCAATACAGCGATATTGCCATCCTGTTTCGGACAAATACCGATGCCCGGCTCTTAGCTGAGAAATTCATGGAATATAATATACCTTTCAAAATGAGGGACAGCATGCCAAATATCTACGATCACTGGATTGCAAAAAATGTGATCAGCTACATTCATCTGGCACTTGGAAGCCGTGAACGCCGGGAATTTCTACAGGTTATGAACCGTCCAAACCGGTATATCGGAAGAGAATGTATAGATGAAGCGCAAGTATCATTGGAAAATCTCAAAAAATATTATGATGATAAGCACTGGGTAGTCGAACGGATCGAACAATTGGAATATCAGCTGAATATTTTAAAAAGGATGAACCCATATGCAGCGATTAATTTTATACGTCATGGAATCGGGTATGAAGCATATTTAAATGAGTATGCAGATTTCAGGAAGATAAAAGCAGAAGATCTCTATGAAGTATTAAATGAAATGCAGGAGGGGGCAAAAGACTTTAAGACATTTGAAGCCTGGTTTGCCCATATTGAAGAATACACAAAGGCTCTGAATGATCAGGCAAAAGAGCAGAATAGGGTATCCAACGCGGTGACCTTTACCACGCTGCACAGCTCCAAAGGCCTGGAATTTGCAAATGTGTTTATTATTGATATAAATGAGGGGATTATTCCCCACAGAAAAGCCATATTGGATGCGGACATGCAGGAAGAACGACGTATGTTCTATGTGGGTATGACAAGAGCAAAAGAACATCTCCATATGTATTCCATACGGGAACGCTATGGGAAGAATCTGATGCCTTCTGTGTTTTTGGAAAATTTGAAGCAGGATGTGAAAACAGCCGGTTGATTACTTAATGAATATCAAAAAATCCCCTGCCGGAATTAAACGGTGGGGGATTTGTGATATACCAAAATATTATTCATTACTGACAAAGATTATTCTTCGTCTTCTTCCTCTTCAGCATCTACTATTTCATCATATTCCTGGCCATCCAGAAACTCATCAAATGCATCAGCTGCAGCTTCATATTCATCATCGTCTTCAATATTCTCTAACATTGGATTTCCATTTTCTTCAGAGAAGCGATATAAGAAAACTTCTCCCTCTTCGTTTTCACCCTCTTCATTTAATGGAAGAAGGGCAATATATTCTTTGTCACCAGCCGGGAAGATTGTTAATACCGCACATTCGACAACGTCGCCATTATCCATAGTAAGAGTTACGGTAGCACCTTCTTCATGGTCGTGGTCACATCCGCATCCACAGGAATCACAGCCGCCACTGCAGTCTAAATCGTGTTCATGTTCGCTCATAGTAAGTACCTCGCTTTAAATGTTATTATTTAGTATCTCCCCATCACTTTATCAGATGTGCCATAGAATTGCAAGCCTTTATTTTGTCTGTTTGTTAATAAATTGCGGATGCAGTTTTGAATACATGATTCTTTGGGCACTGTAGATACCGTAGTAGCCGGAGAGCATATAACTAACCCCGCAGGCAATACAGAACAACAGCAGATTGGAAGAGCCAAAAAGCTCGATACTAAGGAGAATCGATGCAATCGGACAATTAATGACCCCGCAGAATAAAGATACCAGACCGATTGCCGCAGCAAGACCCGGATCCATCCCAAGCAGACTTCCGACCGTGGCTCCCAAAGTAGCTCCAATGCAGAAAGAAGGAACAATTTCCCCGCCTTTAAAACCGGCACCAAGTGTTACTGCTGTAAAGATCATTTTTAATAAAAATGCTTCCGGTCTGGCTTCTCCGTTCATCGCCTTATAGATTAACTCCATACCGGTACCATTATAATCACGGCTTCCCACAAGGAGCGTTAATCCAACCACCAGGCAGCCGCCCACAAAAAACCGCAAATACATATTCTTCAGGAATTTCTGGTAAAGTTCTCCTGCTTTATGCATGATAATGCAAAAAATCATGCTTACCAGAGCGCAGACAGCCGCCAGCACAATAATTTTTCCACCCAGCGCAAGTCCGAATGCATGCTGAAGCGGTACGGAAAATGTCGTAGGTTCTACACCCAGATACGAAGCCAGATGGTTGGCAATAATTGCAGAGATCAGACACGGCACAAATGCGCTGTAATGAATGATACCCACACTGATGACTTCCATGCAGAAGAAAGCCGCAGTTATCGGTGTTGAAAAGACGGCAGAGAAGAGAGCACTCATACCGCACATCGTAATCAGATGGCGGTCTTTCTCATTTAAATGGATGAAATGACCAAACCAGGTACCGATACTGCCCCCAATCTGAAGAGCTGCCCCTTCTCGGCCGGAAGAACCGCCGCACAGGTGGGTAAGCGCAGTACCGATAAATATCAGGGGCGCAAGTCTGGCAGGTGCTTCCTGGGACGTTCGAATGGATTGCAGGATACTGTTGGTACCCTTATCGTTTTCCATTTTACAGATTTTGTACAGAAATCCTATGAGCAGGCCGGAAACCGGCAGCAGATAAAGCAGCCAGGTATGAACAGACAAAAGATCCGATGCATAGTGAACACTGAAATGAAATGCGGTACCAATTGCTCCGCAGATCACCCCCATCAATATTGCACACAGAACCCACTTAAAGAAAATGAATGTGAAATCCATAGAGTAACGCAGATGAATCTTGAATTTACTTCTCATGATTATGTAATCAACCTCTAATCTTTATATAATTTCTCTTTCTTTTAGTTTAGTGTAACCAGACACAAAATGCAAGGCTGAATTGGGATTGGATTTTATTCAGTACATGATTAAAGTGCCGTTGAATCATACACAGCCCGCGTTTCTGTGCACAAACGACCTTTACTTTTACGATTCGGTATATTATAATCAATCTATCTATGTGAATAGACGAAAGTGAAAGGGCTTATTGCAGGTGAGCCTGTAATATGCAAAGGTAATAATATGAAATTAATATCATGGAATGTAAATGGACTGCGTGCCTGCGTCCAAAAAGGGTTTTTAGATTTCTTTCGGGATATAGATGCTGATATTTTCTGTATTCAGGAAAGTAAGCTGCAGGCAGGGCAGATAGATCTGGATTTAGAAGGTTATCACCAGTATTGGAATTATGCAGTAAAGAAGGGATATTCCGGAACTGCGGTGTTTACGAAAGAGGAGCCTGTCAGTGTCAGTTATGGTATCGGCATGGAAGAACACGACCAGGAAGGCCGGGTAATCACTCTGGAATTCAAAGATTTTTACCTGATAACGGTATATACGCCTAATTCTCAGAACGAATTAGCGAGACTGCCTTACCGGATGCAGTGGGAAGATGATTTTCTTAAATATCTGAAGAAACTGGAAGAGAGCAAACCAGTGATTTTCTGTGGAGACTTAAATGTGGCTCATGAAGAAATTGATTTGAAGAATCCGAAAACCAACCGCAAAAATGCGGGATTTACAGATGAAGAACGAGAAAAATTCACACAGGTGGTTCGCTCCGGCTTTATCGATTCCTACCGCCATTTTTATCCGGATCAGGAAGGTATATACTCCTGGTGGTCTTACCGTTTTAAAGCCAGAGAAAAGAATGCAGGGTGGAGAATTGACTATTTCTGTGTTTCCGACTCTTTGAAGGACAAGCTGGAAGATGCAAAGATCCATACGGAAATATTCGGCTCCGACCATTGCCCGGTAGAATTAGACATTGATTTGTAGAATAGGAATGAACTTATGAATTTATTGACGATAGAAAATCTGACACACGCTTTTACAGAACGGAAATTATTTGATCAGGCTGATTTTAGTATTAACGATGGTGATAAAGTCGGTCTGATCGGAATTAATGGAACAGGTAAGTCTACGCTGCTGAAAATAGCAGCGGGACTTGAGATTCCCGATTCCGGCAAGGTAACCAAAGGAAATCAGGTTACCATACGTTTTTTGTCCCAGAATCCTGAATTTAATGAGGATATGACTGCTCTTGAAGCAGTTATGCATCTAAATAAGACAAAATTAAATGAATGGTCTTTAGAGAGTGAAGCAAAGTCCATGCTGAATAAGCTGGAAATAGAAGATTTCAATCAGAAGATCAGCCAATTGTCCGGCGGACAGAAAAAGAGAGTGGCTTTGGCGAATATACTGCTTGCCACAGCTGAAATTCTGATACTTGATGAGCCTACCAACCATCTGGACAATGCCATGTCTGAATGGCTGGAGGAATATCTGAACCAGTTCCGGGGCGCACTGATTATGGTTACTCATGACCGTTATTTTCTGGATCGTGTATCGAACCGTATTGTTGAAATCGATAAAGGGCAGATTTACAATTACCCCGGAAATTATTCTGAATTTGTCCGTTTAAAAGAGGCCAGGCAGAATATGGAAGTTGCAACAGAGCGCAAGCGGCAGAGTATCTTAAAAACAGAGCTGGAATGGCTTGCCAGAGGTGCCAGGGCACGTTCTACTAAACAAAAAGCCCATATTGCCAGAATTGAGGAAATGAAGGAACGAAGATGTCCCCAAGAAGATCTGTCTGTTGAAATGAACTCCATCTCCACCAGGCTTGGACGAAAAACAATAGAAGTAACCGGACTGTCAAAGTCTTATGGCGAAAAAGTACTGTTCAGAGACTACTCATATATATTTTTAAAAGGCGAGCGTATTGGTATCATTGGTCCAAATGGATGTGGAAAAAGTACTCTGCTTAAGATTATAAACGGTATTACAGAACCGGACTGTGGAACCATTGATATTGGACAAACTGTGAAGATCGGTTATTTTTCACAGGAAAGTGAAGCAATGGATGATTCTATGAAAGTCATTGATTACATCAGAGAGGCTGGCGAGTACGTTCAGACTACGGAGGGCACGATAACTGCGTCCCAGATGCTGGAGCGGTTTCTATTTGACGGGACTATGCAGTGGAATCTCATCGGCAAATTGTCCGGTGGTGAGAAACGGCGTCTGTTTCTTCTGAGAATTCTGATGACGGCTCCAAATGTTTTAATTCTGGATGAGCCCACAAATGATCTGGATATACAGACTCTGACGATTCTGGAAGATTATCTGGACAGTTTTGACGGAATTGTAATTACGGTTTCCCATGACCGCTATTTTCTGGACCGGGTAGTGCGCAGGATTTTTGCATTTGAAGGAAATGGAGTCATACAGCAGTATGAAGGCGGATATTCTGATTACCTTATTGCATGGGAACTGCGGAATCCATCCGGAGATAATCAATCCTCCGGAATTCAAAAAGAAACTAAAAATGTTAAAATAAAAGACAAGAAATTAAAGTTTACCTATCAGGAACAAAAGGATTTTGAAACAATTGATGAAGATATAGAAAAGCTAGAGGAACAGCTGAAACATCTGGAAGAGGAAATGCTGGAAGCGGCCAGTAATTATGGGAAACTAGGCGAATTGATGCAGCAAAAGGAAGATCTTTCCGGTAAACTGGATGAAAAAATGCAGCGCTGGGAATACCTGAATGACTTGGCAGAACGGATAGAACAGGAAAGGGCAGGTAATTAATTGTGGAAGAAGAGAAGCTGGAGATTGATTTGGTAGTCAAAAAAGGAAATTATCAAAGGTTAGGTGTTACAAAAGAGGAAGATGGAATCAACTTTGCCGTGGCAGTAGCGGGCAGCCATGAAGTGAAATTAGTGCTTTATAAAAAAGGATCTCCCCACATTGCCCAGGAGATCCCATTTCCAAAAGAACATCTGATTGGCGATATCTTAGCCATAAAAGTTTGTGGTCTGCGCTGGAGTGAATATGAATACAATTACTGGTCTGACGGACAGATTTTTCAGGATCCTTATGCCCAGCTGATTGTCGGCCGTGAGCATTTTGGTGAGGCGGTATCACTGGAAGACGGTGACACCATCCGCTGTGGCTTTGCTTTTGAAACATATGACTGGATGGAAGATACCAATCCGCAGATACCATATCAGGAAATTATTTCTTACCAGCTTCATGTGCGGGGCTTTACCAGACATAATGGTTCTAAGGTCCGCCACAAAGGAACATTTCTGGGGTTACAGGAAAAAATACCTTATCTCAGGGAGCTTGGCATAAATCAGGTAAAGCTCATGCCGGCATATGAATTTGATGAAATCAAAAAACTGCATGCACAAATGAGTATGTCCTATGAGATGAGGCAGGAGGAGATGCCCCGGGTGAATTATTGGGGATATGAAGCCGGTAATTACTTTGCGCCCAAGAAATCATATGGGGCATCAAAAGATGTAATCCGTGAATTCAAAGATCTTGTGCGTACAATGCACGCAAATGGTATGGAAGTGATTATGGAATTTTACTTTCCAAATCAGATCAATTCCCGATTAATTATGGACTGTCTCACATTCTGGGTAACCAATTACCATATTGATGGATTCCATATACTGGCAGATCAGGTTCTTTGCAATATGCTGGCAAAAGATCCGTTATTATCCAGGACAAAAATCATGGCAGTCTATTTTCCGACCGAGGAGTTTTACAGTGAACCCCCATTTCCGGAATATGAAAATCTGGCTGAATGTAATGATGGGTTCCTGATTGATATCCGCAGATTTTTAAAGGGAGATGAAGACCAGCTTAATCAGTTTACATACCGCATACGCAGAAATCCTGCCGGGCGGGGAATCATAAATTATATCACCAACCACGATGGATTTACACTGATGGATCTGGTTTCCTATGACGAAAAGCACAATGAGGCAAACGGAGAACAAAACCGGGACGGATCCAGTTACAACTATAGCTGGAACTGCGGTGTGGAGGGCAAAAGCAGAAAGAAAAAGATTCTGGACCTTCGCATGAAGCAGATTAGAAATGCATTTCTCCTGCTGCTGCTGAGCCAGGGAACACCCATGCTTCTGGCAGGCGATGAAATCGGTAATTCCCAGGAGGGTAATAACAATCCTTACTGCCAGGACAATGAAATTTCCTGGGTTGACTGGAATCTGAATAAGAAAAACCAGGAAATATTACAGTTCGTAAAGGATGTTATTGCATTTCGGAAACGACATAAAATTTTACATATGCCATATGAATTAAGAGTGATGGATACGGTTTCCTGCGGTTATCCGGATGTATCTTATCATGGCAGCAGAGCCTGGTATGGGGCATTTGAGCATACGAACCGCCAGGTCGGTGTAATGTACTGCGGATTCTATGCCGGTGAGGACATTTTCCTCTATACTGCATATAATATGCATTGGGTGGAGCATGAATTTGCCCTGCCGCATCTTCCTGAAAATTTGGACTGGTATACAGCAATTGATACCGGGAAAAGCGATGGAAACTGTGTATACGAAGAGGGCAGCGAGCCTCTTTTAGAAGTTCAGAATATCTTCACGGTTTTACCAAGAACAATCGTTGTCCTGATCGGAAGAGCAAAAGAGAAAGACAAAAAAACAACGAGGTGTTGACATGAAAGCTTTGGCGCATTTTAGAACTATTACGAAGCATAAATTTCTGGTAATGAAGCATTGTTTCCGGATCGGCCTTTATAAACAGGGGCTGCTGCATGACATGTCTAAGTATTTACCTTCCGAATTTCTGATCGGATGCAAGTATTATCAGGGTACAAGAAGTCCCAATAATGCGGAACGTGAAGTAAAAGGATATTCCGCTGCATGGCTCCATCATAAAGGCAGAAACAAGCATCATTTTGAGTACTGGACCGACTATAGCCTGGAACAGAAAGGCGCTGCCTTGGTTGGTGTGAAAATGCCAAGAAAATATGTGGCGGAAATGCTGATGGACCGGATAGCAGCCTCGAAAGTATACAATGGAAGTAAATATACCGATCATGACCCGCTGGCTTATTACCAAAACGGAAAGACACACTACCTGCTTCATCCAGAAACAGCCGATCAGCTGGAAAAGCTGCTGCATGTCCTGGATAAGCATGGTGAAGATGTGTTATTTGATTTTGTAAAAAACAGATATCTGAAGAAAAGGTGCGGTTTAGACCGGATACACAAGCCTGTCCGGTGTGATGCGGTAAAGCACCTCATTTAAATATTTATCTGCGAGATAATTTGCCATTCCAAGATTCATATCCAGATAATTTCCACAGTCCCTGGCAGATGCGCCGGGGACTTCATCTTTAAAGTCTCTGATGAATTCAAATAATCCAATCATCAATTCGACGATATCTTTCGATTCAAAATCCCCATGTAACAGAAGATAAAATCCGGTGCGGCAGCCCATAGGACCAAAATAAATGACCTTATTCCCCATTTCTTCGTTGTTGCGAAGCCAGGTTGCAGCCAGATGTTCGATGGCATGCATTTCTGCGGTATTCATGACCGGTTCTCCGTTTGGTTTCGTCATGCGAAGGTCAAAAGTGGTTATTACTTCACTGCCCACATGATCTTTTCGTGATACGTATACCCCGGGTAACAGCTTGATATGGTCTATGGTGAAGCTTGTTATTTTTTCCATATAGTACACTCCTTTCTGTTTCGGGTACAGACTGATTCCCAGCCACCCTGTATTTCTCCTTTATTTTATCAAAGATTGTGTATGGATACAACCTTGACTTTCATAGTTTCAGGTGATAAACTTTAACCAAAGTAAATGGAGGAAATTTAGACATGATTAATGACAAAAAAGTTTTATTCAGCGGTATGCAGGCAACCGGTACATTGACTTTGGGCAATTATCTGGGCGCTTTAAAAAATTGGGTTACTTTAAGTGATGAGTATGAGTGCTTCTATAGTGTTGTAGATCTTCATTCCATCACCGTTCGTCAGGATCCGGCTACACTTCGCAAGAGAGCCAGGGCGCTTCTGACCTTATATATTGCAGCAGGACTTGATCCTGAAAAAAACTGCATCTATTACCAGTCACATGTTTCCGGACATGCGGAACTCAGCTGGATCTTAAACTGCTATACTTATATGGGCGAACTCAGCCGTATGACACAGTTTAAAGATAAATCAGCCAAACATGCAGATAATATCAATGCCGGACTCTTTACATATCCGACACTTATGGCAGCAGATATCCTTTTATTCCAGACCGACCTGGTTCCGGTAGGAATCGACCAGATGCAGCATCTGGAGCTGACCCGTGACATTGCACAGCGTTTTAACGGAATTTATGGAGATGTTTTTACCGTTCCGGAAGCTTATATCGGAAAAACCGGTGCAAAAATTATGAGTCTCCAGGATCCGGCGAAGAAGATGTCAAAATCCGATGAAAATCCCAACGGAAGTATTTATCTGATGGATGATCCTGACACCATAATGCGAAAATGCAAACGTGCCGTAACGGATTCAGAAGCAACTATTTTGTATCGTGATGAGCAGCCGGGAATTAAAAATCTTCTGGATATCTATTGTGCCTGTATGGGCAAGACACCGGACGAAGCAGTGAAGGAATTTGACGGACTGGGCTATGGCGCATTCAAAGAAGCCATTGGCGAGGCTGTTATTTCCGTTTTAAAACCGGTACAGGACCGTGTAGCCGAGTTAAACAAAGACAAAGGTTATATTGACGGTATAATCAAAACAAACGCTGAAAAGGCAAATTATTACGCTACGAAGACTCTTCGTAAGGTACAGCGTAAGGTAGGATTTCCGGATCGGATTAAATAAAGTTATTAGGAAGGGGAAATAATCCCCTTCTCAGACTATAGCCACATTTGTCGCAGCAAGTAGCAAAGAAGGGGATTGTAATGGAAATAAATAATAAGAAAAATCATTTCTCTCGTATTAGAGTCTCTTTCATTATGCTTCTTTTTGCTATGTGCTTAACTATGAATGTGTTTTTTTGCAGTACTTATAATCTTAATGAATTATTAGATACGGCAACTGTAATTGAAACGTGGGCAATTTCAGAAAGTATCGTTACCAATGAAGACGGTTATAATACTACCTGCTTTAAGGCTTCATTTTTGAACAAAAATAATTCTTATAATGAACCTGGAACCAAGAATATATGCTCAATACTCATGATAGCAGCTATCCCAAAAGGAATCAGCCTGCTTCTTTTTCTTATTATAGTTTTTCTTTTTTTCTTCTTGACCTTATTTATATTATTGCCTGATGAATGGTCATTAATTAATCAGAAGGTACGTCTGGACAATTGAATCAAATCCTTTTCAAATCATTGCAAGTGTGTTGGTGGTTATAAGTCATTTTAGAATCAGACAATGGCTTCTTTTTTGTATGCAAATAGGTAACGGGTATAAGCGGGTATAAACGAATACTTATTACGAGAGTGAAGCAAAGCAGAGATTGAATTGGAGGAATATAAATGAAAGAAAAGATATATAAATTATTTCTCACCCTAATGGTGAGCCTGTCCCTGGGTTCAGGTCCCATAGCCCAGAATGAGATAGTCAAGATGCTTGAAGCTTTTTCGGGAACAGGTGATGCGCAGATTCAAGAACTTGAAGAAGACAAAGAGTCCGAAGAAATAAGAAAGAAGAAATTGCCAAATTATTTTCAAGATAGGGGTATTGAATAAGGGAAAAAATATAGTTTATGTACAGTCTGGGAAGGGGAAATAATCCCCTTCTTTTTTTATTTTCAGAAAATTCTTTACTTTTCCCGGTATCATTCAATAGTAATTAATAAATTCTAATAATAACCACAGAAAATAGTATGTACATTTTGATTCAGCTTAAATATAATGACGATAATTTATCTATTTATGTAAATTCTGAAGATAATGTGGGGAAAGGGTAAAATATGCTTTAGTTTTTAAATAGATAAATGAGAGTGAGAGAAAAAGGAGAAGGTTAAGATGAGAAAAAAAGAGAGATGGAAAAGTATCATTGCAATCGTTTTGTCCTGTTCCATGATTCTGCCATCAATGGCGGTATCGGCGGCTCAGGTGCCGGAAACGGAAATGGTAACTGAGGCACTCCAAAGTACCCCGGTTGAAAATCAGGAGATTGAAACAGAACTTCTGACAGAATCTGAAACATATCAGGTGGAAACGCAATCCCAAACGGAAACGGAAAATCCATTGGACAACCGTACTTCCACAATCGAAAAAAGTGAGGCTCTTTACAAACTTGCGGCTGAACAAGTTGGGAAAACTTATGTAAGTGAACAGACGGGCAGGGAGCAGGTGAATTTTAACAGGGAGTGGAAATTTATCCGTAATGATATCCCGGGAGCAGAATCCGTGGACTATGATGATTCCCAATGGGTGGATATCGGTATTCCTCATAATTTCAGCATCCCTTATGAAATGCAGGCATCTTTCTACGTGGGATACGGATGGTATCGTAAGGAATTTGAAGTATCGGACAATATGGTTGGAAAGAAAATTGAATTGGAATTTGAGGGTGTTTTTCAGGAGGCCGAAATATATGTAAACGGGCAGCCGGCAGGTACACACCGCGGCGGTTACTCTGGCTTTGTATTTGACATTACAGACTATCTGAATCCTGGGAAGAATCTGATTGCAGTCCGCGTCAATAATATCTGGCAGCCGGATCTTGCTCCAAGAGCAGGAGACCACCAGTTTACCGGAGGAATTTACCGGGATGTCTATCTCAATATTACGGATGAGGTTCATGTAACCTGGTATGGAACTTTCGTCACTACTCCTGATTTGTCTAACCCCGGATTCGACCCTTCTGCAAAGAATATTCCGGATAATTATGCCAGTGAGGAAGAAATCCTGAATAATATTGAGCAGAAACAATCTAACGTAAGCGTCAGTACCGAAATAAAAAATGATTCGCTGTCTGAGGCTTTGGTAAAAGTAAAACAGGAAGTGGTGGACAAAGACGGTATCGTGCAGGCTGTATTTGAATCGGCTGAACAGAATATTTCTGCAGGATCTGCTGCAGAAATTACTGCGGTCAGTGAAAAAATCAAAAACATACAGTTATGGGATACTGAAAATCCATATGTGTACCAATTATATACTACCGTATACCGAAATGGTGTTCCGGCAGATACCTATGAATCCTCTTTTGGCTTTCGCTGGGCGCAGTATAAAAACGACGGGTTCTATTTGAACGGAAAAAAAGTAGAATTAAATGGAGCAAATGTACATCAGGATCATGCAGGCTTTGCGGATGCAGTTACCAACGAAGGATTCATGCGGGACGTATCCATGATCAAAGAGTGCGGGATGAATTTTATCCGCGGCTCCCATTATCCCCATGATCCATCATTTGCAAAAGCCTGTGATGATCAGGGAATTATGTTCTGGTCAGAGTGCAATTTCTGGGGGATGGGTGGATGCGCCGGAAAAGACGAACCGGCAATAGGCACATCTGCGGACTGGTTTAAGGATGCATACCCGCAGAATCCTGCAGATGAAGCAGCTTTTGAGCAGAGCTGCCTGGATTCCCTGGAAGCTATGATACGCGTAAACCGCAACCATCCCTCTATTATTAACTGGAGTATGGGAAATGAAGCGTTTTTCACAAATGGCGGCATGGATAACGGAAATGATGCTTCTGCAAATGGAACTGCGCCGAAAGCGCTTGCGCTTGTAGACAAAATGCGGAATCTGTCACACCAGCTTGATCCTACCAGAAAAGCAGGAATGGGCGGAGCGCAAAGAGGCGGGTATGCCGATCTGGCGGTTTGTGATATTGCAGGATACAACGGAGACGGAGGAAAATTTGAAAATACCTGGATGCCCAATGTAGTTGCGGAATACGGCTCAAAGACTGCAGACCGGCCAGGCGAATACCGGCCATTTTATGATCAGATACAGGGCAGTGACGAATATAATTATCAGCTAAAACCAAGTAGCGCAGGCCTGGTTCTTTGGTGTGGCTTTCATCACGGTACCATCGGCGGTGACGGGCTGGCTAAAATGGGAATAATCGACTACTATCGCCTGCCTTTAAACAGCTGG
Source organism: Robinsoniella sp. RHS (assembly GCF_001029355.1). Lineage (NCBI taxonomy): Bacteria > Bacillati > Bacillota > Clostridia > Lachnospirales > Lachnospiraceae > Robinsoniella > Robinsoniella sp. RHS. Next base: position 27,569 of record NZ_JNGB01000001.1, on the reverse strand, counting down.
TACTGGTACCGGGAACAGAATATGGGTATAGAACAGGAATCCTCCATATCGGGTGCGGCATCTCAGATAGACATTACGTCCTCTGAAGAAACCATTACGAACAACGGTACAAAAGACACCCAGCTGATTGTTACCTTACAGGATGCAGACGGCAACTGGGTAAATGAAACTAAAGAGGTAACCCTGAAGGTGGAATCCGGCCCCGGTGTTTTCCCGGGAGGTAAAACATATAAGTTTACCCCCGGCAAATCAATACGGGATGGAAAAGCAAGCATCGAATTCCGCAGTTACTATTCGGGAGACAGCATTATCAGCGCAACGGCAGAAGGTCTTGGGGTATCCACAATTACAATACATACAGATAATATGTCCGAAACCGATGATGGTTCGGAACCGGAAGATTTTTATAATGCAGATAAGTGGGGCAGTGTAACTGCTAAAATAGAAGATCCCATTATATATGGTGAAAACAATGCCGCTTCCGGAAGACCCCTGTTCCCAAGCAGCAATGATCAGGACAGTGCACTGGCAGCAGACGGTAATATGGCGACATCCTGGCAGGCAGAGAATACAGGCAGCGGGGAATACTTTATGGTAGATCTGGAATTTACATTATACCTCTATAACATAGGACTGGGATTTAACAAATCTCCCTATCCATATAAAGTCGAAACAGCTATGGATAAGAATGGCCCATGGACCATTGCTGCAGAATATACAAAGGATACCATTACATCAAGGAAAGCAGAAGAATCCCTGGACGGGCCGGAAGCCAGATATGTTAAGATAACCTTTACGGACGTTCCGGAAAATGAAAAAGCCTTTCTCACGGAACTGAATGTATATGGAAACCCCTCCTCAATTACACCTCAATATACCAAATACAGTGCTTACCTCTCCGATGTAGTGGATTACGACAAAGTCTCCACTGGATGGGGTGAAAAAGGAAAAGACAAGACCTGCCAGGGAAATCAGATAAAGGTAGGCAATAAAGTTTATAAAAAAGGAATCGGTCTTCATGCTGACAGCACCATTATTCATAACCTGGACAAAAAGTATACGCGCTTTTCCGGAGTGGCGGGCATTGATAATGAAGTGGATGGAGGCAATGCAATCTTTAGGATCTATGCCGACAACAGCCTGATTTATGAAAAGGAACTTTCTGGCGGGGAAGCCGATGAATTCAATTTAAGCGTCAGCGGAGTTTCGGAACTGAAGCTTATGACAGACGCCAACGGTTCTGAATCCCAGGATCACACAGACTGGGCGGACGCAAAATTGTACGGAGCCATCCGGGACATCAGCAAAAAAAGCAAAAGCATCCGTACCGCCTATGTGGGAATTACCGAAGGCTTACAGGCAGGAGAAGACTTCACCGGGATATTATCCCTAAAAAATACTTCGGAAGATTTACAGTCTTTGTGTGCTTCACTGTCCCTCTATGGACCGGATGGAATGCTGGCAGGCTTCACCATGACTTCCGACGAATTCTATCCCGGCGCCGCAAAAGATCTTCACCTGACGCTCAATATGCCTTCTGATATAAAAGGATATGAAGCCATTCTCAGTGTGTGGGATAAAAATACACTGGAAATAATTTCAAATACAATCATGATCTATCCGGACCCGGATAAACTGGAATCCGGATCAAAGACGGAAACTGCCTGGACAAAAGTTGATGGTGAAGACAGCCTGCTGGAAAAGACAGGCGACTGGCAGCTGTGGCCATCTTCCGATGCTTACAACGGAAGTGAGACCTTCCTGGGTGACAAAGGCAATCCGGTAAAAGATGGAGATTATATCGCCCTTACATTTAACGGAAACTATATAAAAATAGGTGCAAAAGCAGATGGCGGACAGCAGGGTGCCGATGTTTATATCGATGGAGAACCTGCGGGACATATTAATAACAATGAGAATGTTAATGTATACAAAGAAGTCTATGCATCCGGTTATCTGGAAGACGGGGAACATACCGTTAAACTTGTACCTGCCGGAAAATTTGGTTTGGACTATTTTGAATATGGAGTGGAAACTGTGTCTGGCGGCGATGATGAGCCATTAACGGAAAGTCCGATTCTCCTATCACTTGGCGGCTTAATGAAACAGATTGAAGGGGATGCCATGAAAAACTATACCTTTACCAGCAGGAAGTCTGCAGCAGATCGTATAGTCGAGTCTTATGGTGTCTATTTAAACAAAGAGGCATCCAAAGAGGAGATCCAGGCGGCATCTGATGCACTTGAAAATGCGCTCAGGGAACTGATCCTCATAGGAGATACAGCCACCTTGGAAGATACCGTCAGTACTGCACAAAATCTAATTCAAAAAGGCCAGGGTAATTATACAAATGCAAGCTGGGCACAATTGCTTGCCGCATATGAAGAAGCGGCCGCTGTATTAGAAAAAGAAGATCCTTCAGCAGATGAGATACTGGCTGCAGCAGAGCAATTAAATCATGCTATGGCTTCCCTGATCCAAAAAGAGGATACCTTTAGACTGAGAGAAGCAGTAAACAAAGCAAAGACACTCTTCGATAAAGGCCAGGGCAGTTATACCGATACGAGCTGGGCAGTTTTCAAAACTGCGTATGACGGGGCAGTAAAAGTGTTATCCTCAGCAGAACCAACCGCTAAAGAAATACAGGCAGCTCTGGATAAACTAAATTCTGCAATGGCAGGTCTGCAGTTAAAGCCGGATACTTCCCTGTCAGATGCAAGAAAAGCGCTGCAGGCAGAAATTACAGCATGCAGCGCAATCGTAAAGAAAGGACAGAAACATTATACTTTAGCAAGCTTCCGGCGTTTCAAAGATAACCTCAGTGAAGCAGAAAAGATATTGAGTGACAGCAGGGCAAACCTGGATAAATTAAAATCTGCGAAAAATTTACTCTATGCCGCCAGACTTACCCTTTCTGTTTACAAAATCCCTAAGAAAGGTGCTTCCTATACCGTAGGAAAATTAAAATATCAGATACTGAAATCTTCTGCCGGCAATGGGACGGTTTGTGTGAAAGGCGTTAAAAACAAGAAAACCTCAAAACTTAAACTCCCCAATACGGTTACAATTTCCAGTTATAAGTTTACAGTTACGGAAATTAAAAACAAAGCATTTTACAAAAATACAAAGTTAAAATCCATTACCATTTCAAAGAATATTACAAAAATCGGTGATGCTGCATTCTATGGAGCAAAGAATCTCAAGACCATTAAGATTGAGAGCAGTAAGTTAAAAACGGTAGGAAAAAATGCTTTGAAAAAAATTCATTCCAAAGCTGTCATTCAGGTTCCGTCTAAAAAATTAACATACTATAAAAAACTCTTAAAAAATAAGGGACTTTCTTCAAAAGCGAAAATAAAAAAATAACCGTTTAAAAGAAAAAGAGAACAGCCTTGTGCCAATCCGGTACCGGCTGTTCTCTGATATGATATTATTCAATTATTCTTTCAAATCCACTTGACACTAATTACATTATATGATATCCTTTTTAAAGATAAATACGGGATTGTGACTGGTAATGCAGGCGAGACCATCTTTGAAGCGAGTATGATAACTTTCTGCAGGGTTGGTTTTTTTTATGTTTGAAACTGCATAAATCCTGTTTATACTTTTTGAATTCTGACAAATGACATTATTTGATCAAACATGTTTGGAAACGGAATGGAGATAAGACAGGAATGTATGAGATAACGAAGATTATCAATAATAATATTGTATGTTCCGTTGATGAAGATGGGCAGGAAATCATCGTCAGGGGGCTTGGCATTGGATTTAAGCAAAAACCTCATGATATAATCCCCGGGGAGAAAATTGAAAAAGTTTATAAAATGGAAAGCCCCAAGGCATCCGGCAAATTACAGGAATTAATGGCGGAAATTCCACTGTCATATGTGGAGACCTGTACGGAAATTATCGATTATGCCAGGAATACCGTAGGCAAAAGATTAAATGAAAATGTTTATATTACTTTGACAGATCATATCAGTTTCGCCATTGAACGCAAGCGTCAGAACATGGAGTACCGGAATGCATTGCTGATGGAAATCCGTAATTTTTATATACAGGAATTCCAGATTGGCTGCAAAGCTCTGGAAATCATCAAAGAAAAGCTGGATGTAGAATTATCCAGGGATGAGGCAGGTTTTATAGCCTTACATATTGTGAATGCAGAATTAAACACGGATATGTGCGACATGGTGAATATCACGGAAATGATACAGCAGGTGCTGGACATCGCAGAGAAATATTATCAGATGAAATTAGATGATCATTCTCTGGCCTACGAACGTTTTATAACACACCTGAAATTTTTCGGACAGCGGTTATTTTCTGACCGGATTACGAAAGATGATGATGTAACTTTTCAGAAAATGGTTAAGAAACGTTATAAAAATGACTATAAATGTGCAGAAGAGATCCGGACCTTTATCCGGGAGACATATAAGAAAGAAATCACTGAGGAAGAGATGATTTTCCTCACCATTCATTTAAGAAGAGTATCAAATACTGTATAATCTGGATTGTAACTGGTAATGCAGGCTAGACCGGAACAGGATTTGGTAGTAGATATCTACAGCTGGGGTATACTACTATCATGTTTTCTGTTACGGTCTTTTTTTGTGCAGAATCAGATTATAATATATATTTTTTCAGGAGGAATCAGAGAAATGAAAGATAAAATTTTTGGTATATTACAGCGTGTAGGCAGATCTTTTATGCTGCCCATCGCTATTTTACCCATCGCGGGACTGTTTCTTGGAGTCGGCGGTTCATTTACAAATGAAACAATGCTTGAGACCTATCATTTAATGAAGATCATGGGGCCCGGTACTTTTATTTATACGATTTTGACCGTACTAAATGCAGCCGGAAGTATTGTATTCAGCAATCTGCCTATTATTTTTGCCATGGGTGTTGCCATCGGTATGGCGAAGAAAGAAAAAGAAGTTGCGGCATTGTCGGGTGCCATTGCATTTTTTGTTATGCATGCTTCCATAGGTGCGCTGATTACTGCACAGGGCGGACCGGATAGTATGCTAGAAGGTGCAACAACTTCCGTTGTTGGTATCACCTCCTTACAGATGGGTGTATTCGGCGGTATTATTGTAGGGCTTGGTGTGGCAGCACTCCATAACCGTTTTTACAAAATTCAGCTTCCACAGGTACTGTCATTCTTTGGCGGAACCAGATTCGTACCGATCATATCGGCAGCTGTCTATATGATCGTGGGTATTTTGATGTTTTATATCTGGCCATTTATACAAAATGGTATTAACAGCCTGGGGCAATTCGTTATGAATTCCGGATATTTTGGTACCTGGTTATACGGTTTAATTGAAAGGGCATTGATACCTTTCGGGCTTCACCATGTGTTTTACCTGCCATTCTGGCAGACAGCGGTAGGCGGTACTGCAACGGTTGCAGGTGCCTATGTAGAAGGTGCACAGAACATATTCTTTGCCCAGTTAGCGGATCCTGGTATCACACATTTTAGCGTAAATGCATGCCGCTTTATGTCGGGTAAATTTGTCTTTATGATATTTGGACTTCCCGGTGCGGCGCTTGCCATGTACCGCTGTGCAAAGCCGGAAAAGAGGAAAATAGTGGGCGGCCTTTTAATCTCAGCAGCCCTGACTTCTATGATTACCGGTATTACCGAACCGCTGGAGTTTACCTTCCTGTTTGTTGCACCTTTAATGTATGCAATTCACTGTGTCCTGGCAGGACTGGCATATATGTTCACGCATATTTTCGGAGTAGGAGTCGGCATGACTTTTTCCGGCGGACTTATTGACCTGACGCTTTTTGGTATCATGCAGGGAAATGCGAAAACAAGCTGGCTATGGATTGTACTGATAGGTATTATATATTTTATTATTTACTATTTCCTGTTCACTTTTTTAATAAGAAAATTCAATCTGAAGACTCCGGGACGTGAAGAAGGGGAAGAAGAGGTAAAACTTTACCGCAGGGCAGACGTTGATGCAAAAAAAGGAAAAAATCAGGAAAACAGCGCCAGTGAAATCATCGACGAACAATCAGCCATGATAACACGGGGACTAGGAGGAAAACTTAATATCAGCGACGTAGACTGCTGTGCCACAAGACTTCGTATAACGGTAGCAGATAAAGAAAAAGTAGATCAGGGCATATTAAAAGCCAGCGGCGCCGCCGGTGTTATCATGAAGGGCAATGGAGTCCAGGTTATTTATGGACCGAAAGTAACGGTAATCAAATCAAACCTGGAGGATTATCTGGCAAGTCCTGCAAGCGACAGCGATAAAGATCTGAATTTTAATCAACCGGAGATTGCAGATGAAACGAGCGGGGAGTATAATAATATGAATAGTACCCATGCAGAATCTGAAACGCAGGAGGAAAATTCAACTGGTAAAGGCTACACGGTTTATGCCCCGATGAACGGTAAATCCATTCCGTTAGAAGAAGTCAATGACGGTGTGTTTTCGGAAAGAATGTTGGGAGACGGTGCTGCGATTGAACCAGCGGACGGCAGGGTAACTGCCCCCTTTGATGGAGTTGTATCTATGGTATTTGACACCAAACATGCTATCGGACTTACCTCAGATAATGGTATAGAGCTTCTGATCCATGTGGGAATCGATACCGTTCAGCTAAATGGAAAATATTACGATATTCACGTAAAAGACGGAGATCGTGTAAAAACCGGAGACCTTCTGGCTGTTGTGGATCTGGACGGCATAAAGAGTGAACATTACAGAACGGTTACACCGGTCATTGTTTCCAATACAGATGACTATCACACAGTTACCGTCGTAAATACCGGTGACATACAGAGCAAGCAGCAATTGCTTAAGATTTATTAATAAATTGGTTATTTGTGCAGTCCGGCAAACCAACATTTCGGATAATTCCAAACTGTTTCCGGACTGCCATAACAATAGATAAAAGACGAAAGGTGGAAATTTTATGAAATCATTTAATTATGTAATTACAGACGAGATTGGAATTCACGCAAGACCGGCAGGACTCTTGGTAAAAGAGGCAAAGCCATTTACCTCCAGGCTGACCCTGAAAGCTGGTGAAAAAAGTGCAGACCTCAGAAGACTGATGGCTGTTATGAGCCTTGGGGTAAAACAGGGTGCTGAAGTTACCGTAACCGCTGAAGGAGATGATGAAGCTGCTGCAATCGAAGCAATGGAATCGTTCTTTAAAGCAAACCTGTAAAAAATAAAGAAAAACCCATTTTAAAACACTCGGTTCTGCGATCAATATTTCGCATCCGGGTGTTTTTCACATCCCCTTTTCTTTTCCCCGAAATAGTAGTATAATGACACTATATTAACATTTTCACACTAGGAGGAATGACTATGACAGTAGACGAATTAATTGCTATGCTTGAGATGCAGGAAGAAATTCTTCAGTTTTCTCATTTTACAAATGAAGATGCATGGGAACTTGGAAATCTGATTGTAATGGAAGCAAAGAGAAGAAGCCTTCCGGTAGCGGTTAGTATCCGTTTAAATAATGGGTATGTGGTTTTCCAATACGCATCGAATCGGACAAACATGGACAATGAAAGTTGGATGGCAAGAAAGTTCAATACAGTACGCAGGTTAGAGCAGAGCAGCCTGCGGGCTTACATGCTGCTTCGTAAAACAGAAGAAACCCTGGAGGAGCGTTTCATGGATCCCAAAGACTATGCAGCCTGCGGCGGCGGTTTCCCAATTCGTGTGGAAGAAGTCGGTGTCATCGGCGGTGTAATTGTATCCGGCCTGGATCACGTATCCGATCATGACCTTGTTGTAAAATGTATCAGCCGGTATCTGCACATCGATGAAGTCCCTAGAATACGCGGCAATATTTAAGGGAAGCAGAAAGCGTTTCGCGCAGTCTTAATCCCACTCCTCAAACTGCATATCCGGGGGCAAAGGGGAAGTAAAAACCAGTTTTTCTTTTGTAATCGGATGTTCCAATTCCAGTCTGTGGGAATGGAGTGCCTGACGTTTGATTCTGGTATATTCCGGATTGTACAGGAAGTCCCCCGGCAGGGGATGTCCCAGATATTTCATATGCACGCGGATCTGATGGGTACGCCCGGTTTCCAGCTTTAAGGAAACCAGGGAGTACCCATTTTTATATGACAGGCGCCTGAAATAGGTCACCGCCCGTTCTCCATGTTCATAATCAACAATGCGTTCAATTGCAGAATCCTCTCTTCGGGCAATTGGTGCATCAATTTTACCGGAATCAGGTGTTTTCCCAATAGCAGCAGCCAGATATTCCCGGTGAATTTTCCGGCTTTTTACCATATCGGACAAGATAGCAGCGCTCAGCATATTTTTTGCGATAATCAAAAGCCCTGTGGTGTCTCTGTCCAGGCGGTTAATACAGCGGTAAGTAAATGCCGTTCCTTTATTGGAGAAGTAATCTGCTATACCATTGGCAAGCGTATTTTCATAATTATTGATGGAAGGATGTATGGGCGTATCGGCAGCTTTGTCCAGAATCAGTATGTCTTCATCCTCATACACAATTACAAGTTCCATTTTTACAGGTACAATCTGACTGGAAAATCCTTCTTCCACGATCTGTATCGTTAATTCATCCCCCTCCTGCAATTGTTCTGAGGTATAAGCCCACTTCCCATTTTTTAAAATGCCATATTCTGTACGTTTCAGATGGGTAAGGATATGTCTGGAATAGCCCTTTTCTTTCAGAAAAGCAGTGATATTTTTGCCTGAGCTGTGTAAATCTATGTGGTAAGTCAGTATTCTTTTCATTCGTGTTTCCGTCTTTATTGCCCGCTAAAAAATAACCGCAGGCAAAACCTTTCCTTCCTTTTGTTCTATCGTAAAGCCCTTTCTAGTTTACAGTACCGGCTTAAGACTGTCAATGGATTGATCTTGGTATGCTATACTTATACAACTCAACGTTTTAAAGTATCAACGCTTTAAATCTCTACCAAATTTATTGAAAAAAGCGTTTTTTGCTTTTCATATATACAAAATTCGTGTAAAATAGTTAGAGAATAACTTAAAAAGGAGACAGATATGGAGAGAGAGAAGTTTTCCTCCCGGTTGGGCTTTATCCTGATATCGGCAGGATGTGCAATCGGGTTAGGAAATGTATGGCGTTTCCCCTATATTACGGGAAAATATGGAGGTGCGGCATTCGTTTTAGTTTATTTATTCTTCCTGCTGATTCTTGGATTACCAATTGTGGTAATGGAATTTGCAGTAGGGCGTGGAAGCCAGAAGAGTGCGGCACTGTCATTTGACGTATTGGAACCCAAAGGAACAAAATGGCATTTATACAAATTTGGAGCAATTGCGGGAAATTATCTGCTGATGATGTTTTATACCACAATCGGCGGATGGATGATTCTCTATTTCTTCAAAATGGCTGCCGGGCAGTTCGAGGGCATGAATTCGGAGCAGGTCTCAGGAGCCTTTGGAGAGTTAATGGGACAGCCGGTACTGATGACCGTTTGTATGATCGCTGTGGTTATTGTATGCTTTGGCATCTGCGCGAAAGGATTGAAAAACGGTGTAGAAAAAATCACAAAGATAATGATGGTCAGCCTGTTAGCACTTATGATTATTCTTGCTATCCGTTCCGTAATGTTAGAAGGCAGTTCCACCGGACTTAAATTTTATTTATATCCGGACTTTAGTAAATTAGTGGAATCCGGGATATCAGAAAGTATTTTTGCAGCTATGGGTCAGGCGTTCTTTACTTTAAGCCTGGGTATTGGTGCATTGGCAATTTTCGGAAGTTATATTGGAAAAGACCGATCATTGACCGGAGAAGCAGTAAGTGTTACCATTTTGGATACTTTTGTTGCACTTATGGCAGGTTTAATTATTTTTCCGGCCTGTTTTGCTTATAACATTAAGCCGGACAGCGGTCCAAGCCTGATATTCATTACATTACCCAATGTATTTAATGAAATGAGCGGTGGAAGAGTATGGGGAAGCCTTTTCTTCTTATTCATGTCTTTTGCGGCTATTTCAACAATCATTGCCGTATTTGAAAATATTATTTCTTTTGCAATGGATCTCACCGGATGCAGCAGAGGAAAAGCAGTTGCAGTAAATCTGATCGTAATTATTATTCTCTCGATGCCATGTGTATTAGGATTCAATCTGTTAAGCGGATTTACTCCTTTCGGACCGGGATCAAATATATTGGATCTGGAGGATTTCATTGTCAGCAATAACTTACTGCCTCTTGGCAGTCTGGTATATCTTTTATTCTGTACCAGCCGCTATGGATGGGGATTTAAGAAGTTTACTGCAGAAGCAAATGCGGGTAAAGGAATAAAGTTTCCCAATTGGGCAAAGGTATATGTGACCTGGATTCTGCCGATTATTGTATTGGCTATCTTTATTCAGGGCTACGTTGTAAAATTCTTTTAATTGCAAATTTTCCAACACAAAAGGCATGCTCATGTGATCAAAACATGGCATGCCTTTTATATTACATTGTTCCGTTCTTTTTATGCTATTCTTTCACCAGTACTTTTTCAATCTCTACAATATACATCGTGTGGTAATCCTTCTGGGGATACCATTTTTCGTCACAGCTCTTATCAATAAAGCATGCGGGATCATATTCCTGTGCATAGAGTTTACGGCATAGCATAACGGTATTGGCTTCTTCGAAGTATGGGGTATCCTCTTCCAGTGTAACCGTAAGTCCTGATTTCTGGATTTTATCCTCATCTCTGCCGGAAACAGTTCCCAGGTAAGTTAATGTTTTACGGTAGGAATCATCCAGTACAGACAGTGAAAATGTGGTGGAAGCGTCTATAAACTCTTTTGTATAACGCTGGGGACGGATAAATACATATGCTACATTTTTTCCCCACATTATGCCCACACCACCCCAGGATGCTGTCATCGTGTTGCATTTGTCTCCATTTTTAGCTGTTACCAGCAGCCATTCTTTTCCAATCATCTGAAATGGATTTTTCTGTAATTCTGTTGCTTTGATTTCTTTAAAACTCATGATACATACCTCCTAATTTGATTTTACTTTGTTCCACAATTCGTTATAGGTCTGGTCTACCTTATCACCCAGATAGCGGAAGGTTTCACAGCGGTTTAATACGGTATCATCCGGAAAAGCAACCGGATTGTTGCGGATTGCATCGTCCTCTATCATTTTACGCGCCTCTGTATTCGGTGTAGAATAGGTAATGTAATTAAAATTCATCAATGCAATATCCGGACGGCATAAGAAATTAATAAAAGCTTCCGCATTTTCTTTGTGTTCTGCATTCTTTGGAATTACCCAGGAATCAATCCACATATTAGAACCTTCTTTTGGCACTACATATTCCAGGTTCGGATTCTCCGTCTTAGTATAAATTGCTTCTCCGGAATAAATAACGCCCAGGGCTGCCTCATTTCCGATCATCTTATCACGCACCTGGTCAATGACGTAAGCCTGAACCAATGGTTTTTGCTTAATCAGAAGATCTTTAGCCTCGGTCAGCTCATCCAGGTCGGATGAATTCAGGGAATAGCCAAGTTCTTTCAGGGCTACGGCAAAAGCATCCCTGACGCTGTCCTGCATTAAAATATTATCTTTGTATTTCGGATCCCACAGTACAGACCAGCTGTCAATCGGTTCGTCCACCATGGTCTTATTGTATAGAATACCTACCGTCCCCCAGCAATATGGCACGGAATAGAGATTTTCAGGATCAAATTCCCTTGATTTCTCCAGATAAGTTTTTCCGATATTTTTAATATTTGGAACATTGTCAAAGTTTATTTCCGCCAGCAGGTCATTTTCCCGCAAACGCTGGATCATATAATCGGAGGGGCAGACTACATCATATGCAATTGCTCCTGATTTTATTTTAGGATACATGATTTCGTTTGTTTCGTATTCCTCATAGATTACATCTATGCCGGTTTCCGCCTCAAACATGGTAATTACTTCCGGATCCAGATATTCTCCCCAGTTATATACAATCACCTTGTTATCGCCGGCAAGAGAGCCCTGGGAACCATAGTAAAAGCCTCCTACCACAATCACGAACGCCATAAGTGCCGGAATAACTTTTTTAAAGATACCGGTTAACTTTGTTTTCTTCTTTGCCGTTGTTCTTTTGTCATGAACCTGTTCTTTTGGCGACATGTTTACCATAATCAGCAATACCAGCACAGAAACAAACAGAAGAGTGGAAAGCGCATACATTTCCGGTTTGATTCCCTTACGTACTTCAGTATAAATTTTTGTTGACAAGGTGTCAATCCCCGGTCCCTTTGTAAAGTGGGTAATTACAAAATCGTCCAGGGACATGGTAAATGCCAGCAAAAATCCGGACAATACACCCGGCATAATATCCGGAAATACAACTTTAAAAAAAGCATACAGGGGAGAAGCTCCAAGATCCAGCGCTGCTTCATAAGTACTGCGCTTGGTTTGCTTTAGTTTTGGAGCTACACTCAACATAACATATGGAATATTAAACGTAATGTGCGCCATCAGGATTGTACTAAATCCCAGTGTTACATGAAACGCTATAAAAAGCAGCATCAGAGATACACCCGTTACGATTTCAGCATTTACCATAGGTATGTTGGCAAGGCCGTTAAAAAGGGTACGGTATTTTCGTTTCATACTCTGAATGCCGATTGCAGCCATGGTGCCGATCAAAGTAGCAATCAGAGCCGAGAGCAGTGCGATGATCAGCGTAGTGTAAAAAGCATTCATGATCTGCTCATTCTGGAAAAGAGCTTTATACCATTTTAAAGTAAAACCGCCCCATTTAGCGCGGGTCTTGGAAGCATTAAATGAAAGTACGATAAGGGTTGCAATGGGTGCATACAGTAAAATGAAAATTAAGATCAGGTAAATTTTTTGTGCCGCTTTTTTCATTAGAATGTAGCCCCCTCTCCATCTTTATCGTACTTAGAAACCAGAGCCATACTTGCAATTACGAATACCATAAGCACAAGAGACAGCCCGCTGCCCAGATTCCAGTTACTTCCCTGCTTAAATGTCTGCTCAATGACGTTACCAATTAATAGAATCTTACCGCCGCCCAGCAGGTCGGAAATTACGAAAGTAGTAAGTGCCGGAACAAAAACCATGGTAATTCCGCTGATGATGCCTGGAAGACTCAGCGGAAAAGTAATTTTAACAAAAGTCTGAAAATTATTGGCACCTAAATCCTTTGCCGCATTAATTACATCTTTATCTATTTTACTCAGTATATTATATAAGGGCAGTACCATGAAGGGAAGAAAATTATAAACCATGCCTAATACAATCGCATAGGGTGTATTAATAATCTCAAGCGGTGCTAAATGAAAAAATGTTAAAATATCATTTAAAACACCGTTTTTCTCCAGGAGATTCTGCCATGCCATCGTTCTCAGTAAAAAGTTCATCCACATAGGTAAAATAAAAATTAAAACAATAAAACTGGACTGGTTCATATTAGAGGAACTTAAAATCATCGCCAATGGATATGCCAGCACCAGGCAGATCACGGTACTGATCACGGCAAGCAGGATCGCCAGGCCTAAAGCTTTTAAGTTTTCTGCTGTTGTAATCCTGGCAATATTCATCAGGGTAAAAGATCCGTCTTCTGCAGTCAAACCATAATATACAATCATCAGAAGGGGAATAATTATAAAGGAAACCGCCCAAAAGAGATAAGGTCCGGCTAATAGTCGTTTACTCTTCAATATTTACCGCCTCCTCATCTTCTGAAATAGGTTTGTTCATAATCTGGATATCAAAAGGATCTACATGAATGCCCACTTCCGTTCCCACGGGGAAGAGATCCGTGCTGTGTACAAGCCATTCGTGATTATTGGCCAGTACCTCCATTTCATAATGGACGCCTTTGAAGATCAGATGGGTTACGACACCTGTTATGGTTCCTTCTTCTGGTTTAACAAGGTCAATATCTTCCGGGCGGATCACTACATCCACAGGTGTATTATGCCCAAATCCCACATCTACACAAGGGAAGGGCACACCCAGTATTTTAACAAGTTTATCTTCCATGAAGGTTGCCGCAATAATATTGCTGTCCCCGATAAAATCCGCCACAAATGCATTTTCTGGCTCATTGTAGATATCCTCTGGAGAACCAATCTGCTGAATGTATCCCTGATTCATAACCACAATCGTATCAGACATGGTTAAGGCCTCTTCCTGGTCATGTGTCACATAGATAAAGGTAATGCCCAATTCGTTTTTTAGCCTGATTAATTCATATTGCATATCCTGACGCAGTTTCAAATCCAGGGCTCCCAGAGGTTCGTCCAGCAGAAGCACTTTCGGCTCATTTACAATTGCCCTAGCAATTGCAATTCGCTGCTGCTGGCCGCCGCTTAAGGAATCGGGAGAGCGGTTTTCATATCCCTCCAGATTAACCAGCTTTAAGGCATATTTTATTTTATCATTAATATAATTTTTACTCTTATTCTTAATTTTCAATCCGAATGCTATATTTTCAGAAATAGTCATATGTGTAAAAAGTGCGTATTTTTGAAATACTGTGTTTAACTGACGTTTATTTGCCGGAAGATTCGTAATATCTTTACCGTCAAAAATTATATTGCCGCTGTCAGGGTTTTCAAATCCTCCCAGAATGCGAAGGGTGGTAGTTTTGCCGCAGCCGCTTGGACCAAGCAGTGTTAGAAATTCATTCTGCCGTATATAGAGATTAAGGTCATCCAAAACTTTTTGTCCATCATAGGATTTTGTTATATGCGTTAAGTCGATTAATTTATTACTCATGTCGTACCTCCTGATTTAAAAGCTGGGCGGAGAGCTGACCCAGATCAGGACAGCACTGCTTTTCCCTGTATTTTTAATATAATGTCTTTGGCTTGGATTAAAATAAAAAGATTCTCCCTTTTTTACCTTATAAATACGTTTACCAATATACAGTGTAATATTCCCCTGTAATATATATCCAAATTCTTCCCCCTCATGGGGATTGTCCGGATAAGTGCTTCCGCCGGGTTCTAAAGTCAGGCGGATAGGCTCCATAATGTTTTTCTGCGCGTTGGGAATGATCCATTCAATTTTATTGAAAAATTCAGAGTCAACCTTCTGAAAATAGTCTGTATCATGAAATACGACCTGTTCTTCCGTCGTTTCACAGAAAAATTCATTCAGATTGGTTCCCAGACACTGGAGTATATCCACCAGAGTGGCGATGGACGGAGAAGTCAGATCCCGTTCCAGCTGGGAAATAAAACCTTTGGAAAGTTCAGCTCTGCCAGCCAGTTCTTCCTGGGTCAGACCCTTGGCAATACGCAGTTCTTTTAGCTTTTGTCCGATAACCATTTTCCTACCTCTCAACTAATAGTATAAATAAACATAAAGTTTAGCAATTGTAAACAGAAACAATATAGCATAGAATGATCGGAATGTCACGCACTATTTGCTAAATTTTTCTTCTGATTTCTATTAACAAATAGATAAGTTTATGGTAAGATATAAGAAATTAATGAGACATAAGTTTTTAGCTAAGGAGGATAAGATAATGAGCAAGAGTAAATACGTTGCTTATGTAGGTACATATACACATGGAAGCAGTGTTGGTATTCATATTTATGATTTAGATATTGAAGAGGGGACAATGAGTGAGCGGAATGTGGTTTCAGTTAATAACGCTTCCCATATTACGAAATCTCCAAACGGACAATATCTGTATTCCATAGCAGATGAAGGTGTTGAAGTATTAAAAATATTCCCCAATGGAGATTTAGAGCCCATAAACCAGGTAGATATCGATGGGATGAGAGGCTGTTTTCTTTCTACGGATCTGGATGGTAAGTTTTTATTTGTGGGCGGATACCATGACGGTAAAGTCAGCGTTGTACGGATTCACCAGGATGGCCGTCTTGGAAGTGTAGTGGACGGTATTTTCCATAAAGGCCTTGGAAGTGTTGCTGAACGTAACTTCAGACCCCATATCAGCTGTGTAATGCCAACACCGGACGGAAAATATCTCTGTGTCGTAGACAACGGAATTGACCATATAAAGCTTTATACCGTGAACCCCACCTCCGGAAAATTAAAATTATATGATATCTTAAGATGTGAGCTGGAGTCAGGTCCCAGGATCATACGTTTCAGCAAGGATGGAAAATATGCATATGTTATCTGTGAACTCAGCAATGAAATTAACGTATATACCTATGACGGCGCAGGTAAGTCCCCTCAATTTGAGCTGATTCAGACAGTACGCACACCAATGGACCAGAAAGAAGGCGGTTGTGCAGCTTCGGGCCTGAAGATTGCTCCAAGTGGAAAATACCTGTATTGTTCTTCGGCAGGAGACAATAGTGCCGGAGTATTCCGCATCAATCAGGAAAACGGAATGTTAGAAGAGGTCTGCATTTTACCAATCAGCGGGGATTATCCAAAAGATATCGATGTGTTCCCGGATGAAAAGACATTAGTTGTCCTTAACCATGAAAGCAATGAAATTCGCTTCTTTACCATCGATTATGAAAAAGGACTATTAATAATGAAGGGCAAACCGGTCAAAGTTGAAACGCCAAATTGCATTTTGATTTCAAAAGTAGAAGAGTAAATTCATTAAAGACAGCCGCAGGTTTGTGCGGCTGTCTTTTCTTGTTACCTGTGAAAAAATCTGATCAGATGGTCCATCTGGGAAGTCATGCTGGCAAATAACATATCCAGCAACGTGATAGCCGTCATGGATTCCACCACAACCACAGCACGGGGGACGATCACCGGATCATGTCTTCCTTTTACCTTGATCTGTATGCTTCTGCCATCTTTTGTTATGGTAGACTGTTCCTTTTTAATAGATGGTGTAGGCTTAATGCCTACCCGCAGGAGAATATCGCTGCCATCACTGATTCCTCCCATTATTCCTCCAGAGTGATTCGTGAGTTTTACTTTATGCCCCTCTGAAGAAAGTGTATACTGGTCATTATTTTCGCTGCCAAGAGCCTGTGATACGGCAATGCCGTCACCAATTTCAAAAGATTTAACGGCACCTATGGATAGAAGCGCTTTTCCCAGGTTCGCATTTAATTTTTCGAAAACCGGATCGCCAACGCCCGGTATCATATTTTTTACAATGCATTCAATCATGCCGCCGGAAGAATCTCCATGCTGCATACATTCCTCTAAAAATGCCCCAGCACGCTGAGCAGCTTCGGCATCTGGCATATATAGTGGATTTTGGGAAATAATACTACGGTCAAAATTATTATTATCTATTTTGACAGGACCGATGGATCTGGTGTAAGTCAGAAGCTGTACACCCAGAAGATCCAGTATTTTAATTGCAATGGCACCGCCGGCTACACGCCCGATGGTTTCCCTTCCGGATGAACGTCCGCCTCCGCGGTAGTCCCGGAATCCATATTTCGTGTCATAAGTCAGATCTGCATGCCCCGGTCTGTAGTAATCAGCGATTTCTCCATAATCAGAAGAACGCTGTGTTTTATTATAAACAATCATGGAAATCGGAGTCCCTGTTGTTTTTCCCTCAAAAACACCGGAGAGGATTTCTACCGCATCGTCTTCTTTACGGGGAGTAGAATATTTACTTTGTCCGGGTTTTCTTCGGTCCAGATTTTTTTGAATATCCTCCTCGCAAAGAGCCAGCCCTGCCGGACAGCCGTCTACCACAACTCCGATGCCTTTTCCGTGGGATTCTCCCCAGGTCGTTATTTTAAATTGATTGCCAAATGTTGATCCTGCCATAATATCCTCCTTGTACAATATGCTTCAGCCATTCTTTATTGCCTCTTACTAGTATACCTAATTGTTAAAATATTGTAAAGAGATGAAAAAAATGATGGCTTCGATTGACAAATAGTTTTTTAGTCTTTATAATGTCCTTTAGTTGCAAGATATTTTGGAGAAAGAAAGGAAGTGTGATTCCATGGAGGGTGGTCCTAGTCCTAGGGAAAATAATAGCGAAGTTCATATAGAAAAATACGCATAGGACAGGCCTTCGGAAGATTATCCTGTTCTATGGATAATTGAAAGGAGATTATGGAGTCATGATCAAAATTTTTAGGACAATTGATGGTGCAATTCATCAGGTAAATGAAGCACAGGAGGGTTGCTGGATTGCTCTGGTAGACCCAACAGCAACAGAAATATTAGACATCGCAAATGAATACAATATTGAGGTAGATGACCTGCGGGCACCTCTGGATGAAGAAGAACGGTCCAGAATTGAAGTAGAAGATAACTATACGATGATACTGGTGGATATCCCTGTCATTGAGGAACGTAATGACAAAGACTGGTACGGAACAATTCCAATGTCTATTATCGTAACAGATGAAATCATTTTTACCGTATGCCTGGAGGATACGCCGGTGCTTTCCGCTTTTATGGACGGCAGGGTACGGAATTTCTTTACCTATAAGAAAACCCGATTCATATTACAGATTCTGTATAAGAACGCTACCATGTTCCTGCATTATCTGCGTATCATTGATAAGAAAAGTGAAGTCGTGGAGAAAAAACTTCATCTGTCCACGAAAAATCAGGAGCTGATTGAACTGCTGGAACTGGAAAAGAGTCTGGTGTATTTTACAACTTCACTTAGGTCGAATGAAGTTGTCCTTGAGAAACTGCTGAAAACCGAAGGTATTAAACATTATCCGGAAGATACCGAACTTCTGGAAGATGTTATTATTGAGAATAAGCAGGCAATTGAAATGGCAAATATCTACAGCGGTATTTTAAGCGGTATGATGGATGCATTTGCATCGGTTATCTCCAACAATCTGAATATTGTAATGAAATTTTTAGCAACTGTGACCATTGTAATGTCTATTCCGACCATGATCTTCAGTGCTTATGGTATGAATGTGAATTCCAGCGGTATGCCATTTTCCGGCAGTCCCTATGGTTTCGCACTGGTTATTTTGTTTTCATTAATTTTAAGTCTTGTTGTAGCTTTGATTTTTTCAAAAAAGAATTTATTTTAAAGAAAGGTAGTATAAATGGACTTTATAAATAAACTGGAACGTAAATTTGGCAGGTACGGTATCCGTAATTTATCCTTATACCTTATCATCTGCTACATCCTGGGTTACACTTTTAATGTTTTTCAGCCGAATATCATGAGTTTTTTAACGCTGGAACCTTACTACATTCTCAGAGGTCAGATCTGGCGTATAGTTACCTGGATATTAGTGCCGCCGGAATCACTTAGCATATTTACGGTTATCATGTTGTTCTTTTATTACTCTTTGGGTACTTCTCTGGAAAATACCTGGGGTGCTTTCCGTTATACGCTTTATATTCTTGCCGGTCTTCTATTTACGGATATAGGAGCATTTATTCTGTATTTTGTACTGGGCGGCGGTAAACTGTTTGGTCCTATTTTCAGTACTTATTACATTAATATGTCAATTTTCCTTGCATTTGCTTTATGTTATCCCAATATGCAGGTGTTATTGTATTTTGTTATACCGATTAAAATCAAGTGGATGGGAATTTTATATGGAGTATTTATCCTGTTTTCCTTCTTTAAATCCTCTTGGCCGATTAAAGTTGCAATTATTGCTTCCTTAATGAACTTCATTATTTTCTTCCTTGGAACAAGAGATTTCAGGAGAGTTTCTCCGGGTGAAATAAGGCGGAAAAAGAAGTTTAAGCAGGAAACAAGACAGTCTTCAGGCGGTCTTACAAAACATAAATGTGCAATATGCGGCAGGACAGAACTGGACGGAGAAGATCTGGAATTTCGTTTCTGTTCCAAATGTGACGGCAATTATGAATACTGTCAGGATCATCTGTTCACACATGAACATGTGAAAAAGCACCACCGCTAGAGTGTGTCTGAAAATTGCTTTCTGACAGCCGCGCGTCACAGTTTGAGGGATATTTGTCCCGAATGAAGGGCGCGCAGCGGACTGCGTAACCTGAATTCGGGGCAAATATGCCGTAAAGTGGGGCGTGCAGATGGCGGGAATGAATTTTAAAACACGCTCTGGAACTCAGGTTTTCTATGAAAATAAGAATATATCTCAAACAACATCAGGAGGCGCATTATGAAAAAAACGAAAATTATATGTACAATGGGACCAAATACAAACAACAGGGAATTGCTTAGTGATCTGGTAAATAACGGTATGGATGTTGCACGTTTTAATTTTTCCCATGGTGATCATGAAGAACATCTGGGCAGAATCCAATTAGTTAAAGATGTCCGTACAGAACTTGGAATTCCGGTGGCTATGCTTTTAGATACGAAAGGTCCGGAAATCCGTACCGGAGTATTAAAAGACCATAAAAAAGTACAGTTAAAAGAAGCCGAAGAGTTTACTCTGGTAATGGAAGAAATCGAAGGCGATGATAAGAGATGTTCCATTACTTATCCGGAACTTACAAAGGATGTTAAAAAAGGCGATTTTATTTTAATTGATGACGGCTTAATTGAACTCGTTGTTAAGAAAGTCTCAGAAAGAGAAATTGAATGCGTTGTTGTAAACGGCGGTGAACTTGGTGAGCGTAAAGGAGTCAATGTACCAAATGTCAGCGTAAACCTTCCTGGTGTGACAGATAAAGATAAAGAAGATATTTTATTTGGAATTGAGCAGGACTTTGATTTTATTGCAGCATCGTTTGTACGTAATGCCCAGTGTATCCGTGATATCAAAAAGCTTTTAAAAGATAATCACGGCGAACATATCAATGTTATAGCTAAGATTGAAAATGCCGAAGGCATCGCAAACATAGATGAAATCATTGACGTGGCTGACGGAATCATGGTAGCAAGAGGTGATCTTGGTGTTGAAATACCTGCTGATGAAGTTCCATACATTCAGAAAAAGATTATTAACAAATGTAATGAACATTACAAACCGGTTATTACTGCAACCCAGATGCTGGATTCTATGATCCGTAACCCTCGTCCAACCAGAGCAGAAGCGGGAGATGTGGCAAATGCGGTATATGACGGCAGCGATGCGATCATGCTTTCCGGAGAGACAGCAATGGGCAAATATCCTTTAGAAGCATTGAAGATGATGGTGAAAATTGCTGAAACTACGGAATTACATCTGGATTATAAAATGCTTGTTAAGAACAGTAAAAGCAGAAGAAAGAAAAATATTTCCAGCGCAGTTGGATTTGCTACCGTATCTACTGCACGTAACCTGGACGCAGCCTGTATTGTAATCCCGACTATTTCCGGACAGACAGCGAGATTAATCTCTAATTTCAGACCGGAAATGCCAATATATGCTATTTCACCTAATGAATGTACCGTACGCAGAATGCAGCTGTATTGGGGCGTTTATCCGATGAAGGGAAATAATGAAAATACGACAGAGCATATTATTTCCAGCCCGATGGTTACATTACGTCAGAAAAATCTCGTAAATAAAGGGGATCTGGTAATATTTACGGCAGGTGATCCTGCTACCAATGTTGTTACCGGCGAGGGTGCAATAACGAACATGATGCATGTATTACAAGCAAAATAGATTGGATTGTTGAGATGAAAAAAATATTTACTGAATCAAAATTACGAATTGTCATGGCTTCTGCCGTGACAATTATTCTTATTATATTAACTATACTGGCAGTGAACGGCGATGGGATGCATAGCGGCAAACTGGTGCTTTCACTGCTTTTATCTGTTGCAGCAGGTGTTTTAATCGCTTTAAAATTTAAGCTGCCAAAACCCCTGGGAATCGCAGCACTTATTTTAATTCCCATTCTGGCTCTGTGTACGATGGAATTTTACACCCATGTACCATGGGATCTGACCGTATTAATATTTATCCTGAACCTTATGTTTTACTATCTGCTGTACGCAATCGGCACTTTTTTACTGGGTTCCACAAGATGGGGATATATACTTGCTACGGCAGTACCAATGTTTTTCGGGGTTGCCAACTACTTTGTTGTAAGCTTTCGTTCTTCGCCCATCGTACCATGGGATTTTATGTCGCTTGGCACAGCGATAACAATTACAGATAATTATACTTTTACCTTTTCTTATCGTTTAGTATTTGTACTTATTGGTTTTATCTATTTAATGATTATTGGCGAAAAGACTGTTTTTTCAGTTAAAAATATAAAAGTTCGTTTAATAGCCCTGATTCTATCTGTTATTCTTATGACAGGTTATGTAACTGAAGTAAAAACGGACACTGTAAAAGATATGTTCGGGTTGGATGATATTTTATTTACTCCCAATGTATTGTATCGTAACAATGGCTTTATGGTGGCGTTCCTGGCAAATCTGCGCTATCTGGATATAGACAAGCCCGAAGGCTATTCACCGGAAGAAGTAACAAAAGTAGAGCAGGAAATCGAAAAGGAAAAGACATCCTCTGTCAATGCTTCTGCGAACGAGACAAAAAAGCAAAAAAAACCGAATATCGTCGTGATCATGAATGAAGCATTTACAGACCTGGCTTACCGCGGTGATTTTGAGACAAATGAAGATTATATGCCATTTATCCGTTCCATGAAAGAAAACACCATCAAAGCGGACATGTTCGTATCTGTAAAGGGGGGTAATACCGCCAATACCGAATTTGAATTTTTGACAGGCGATTCTATGGCATTCCTTCCAACCGGAAGTGTCGCATACCAGCAATATGTAAAAGGATCCATGCCAACGCTGGCAAGTTATCTGAAAGGTATGGGGTATGGTACCACCGCTATCCATCCTTATTATGCAACCGGATGGAGCAGAGATAAGGTGTATGACTATTTTGGTTTTGATCAATTCTATTCCCAGGATGATTTTGAAAACCCGGAAACAATCCGTGGCTATGTCAGTGACAAATCAGCATTTGATAAAATCATTGAAACTTATGAAAATAAGACCCCCGGAGAGCCAATGTTTACCTTCGAAGTTACTATGCAGAACCATGGCGGTTATAGTAAAGAGTACCCCGGATTTGAGCCATCTATAGAATTAACACAGATTCCGGAAGAGGAGAAGACCTTAAGTGTTATCTCTACGGAACGTTACCTTACTTTGGTAAAAGAAACAGATCAGGCTTTTGAAGAGTTAATTAATTATTTCAGCAATGTAGATGAAGATACCATTGTGGTAATGTTTGGCGATCATCAGCCATCTGATTATATCGCTAATGCGATCCTGCGTCTGAATAATACTGACCAGGAATCCTCCATTGAAGAATTTCAGAATGGATATAAAGTTCCAATGATTATGTGGGCTAATTATGATATTGAGGAGCAGGATATTAATCAAATCAGTGTAAATTACTTAAGTGGACTGTTAATGGAACAGGCAGGACTTCCCCTGACCGACTACCAGACCTATTTGCAGTCACTGCGTAAAACACTCCCTGTTATTACGGCAAACATTTATATTGACAAAGATGGTCAGTTTTATGAATATTCTGATGAAGCTTATAAAGATCAGTTAAACCAGTATTCTATATTACAATATAATCACTTATGTGATAATAAAAACCGGGTAGATAAATTTTTCGGAGGTTAATACCGGGGAATTTATCTGTTTCGGATACAGAAGATATTTCGGGGAGTTATGACAAATGAAAAATATAATTACGAAATCAAAAATAAGAATAGGTATATCCATTTTAGTAACCTGTACACTTATATTACTTTCCAGTTTGGCGGCAATGCACAGTAAAGGGCATGCCGTCAAGCTGGTTCTTTGTATTATGATATCTTTGGCAGCCGGGGCTTTGATAAGCCTGAACGTTCAATTTCCAAAGTTCCTGAGCATATTATTCTTAATAATGATTCCATTTTTTTCTTTAATCGGAATCGAATCTTTCACCCATGAGATAACTGATATTAAGAAAATTGTTATTTTGCTTAATTTAGTATTTTATTATCTGTTGTATGCAATTTGTAGTTCTCTGTTAAACTCTATAAAATGGGGATATGTACTTGCAACTTTAATTCCACTAATTTTTGGTGTAATAAATTTCTTTGTGATTCAATTTCGCTCCTCACCATTAATGCCTTGGGATTTTCTGGCAGCAAGGACGGCACTTTCTATCACAGATAATTATTCTTTTACCTTTGATTATAGATTTGTATTCCTAATCTTTGGTTTTGCCTATCTTATGATCTGTGCTGAAAAAATTCAGGTAAAAATCAAGAACCTTCGAATCCGACTGGCGGTCCTCCTTTTTTCATCTATTTGTATGGCAGGATATGTCACTGTTGTAAAATCTGAGCGAACTACAGAAGTATTTAAGCTATATCATACTTTATTCGCCCCAAAACGGATCTATATGAGAAATGGCTTTGCTGTTGCATTCATTACCAACTTTCGATATCTACATATACAAAAGCCAGAAGATTACACCCCAAAAGAAGCAGAAGAAATTATGTCTGAATCAAAGGTGCAGGTGGCTTCTGCAGCTAGTACAAATAAAAAAACTTCAAAAGATAAGCCCAATATTATCGTAATAATGAATGAAGCCTTTTCAGATCTGTCTGTCCGTGGAAAATTTGAAACCAACGAGGACTACATGCCTTTCATCCACTCCCTGACAGAAAATACCATTAAATCTGATATGTTTGTTTCAGTAAAAGGTGGAAATACCGCAAATACAGAATATGAGTTTCTGACAAGTGATACTATGGCATTTTTACCCAGCGGAAGTGTGGCATACCAACAGTTTGTACGCCACCCCATGCCCGCACTGCCAAACTATTTAAAAAGTCTGGGCTATAAAACAACTGCCATCCATCCGTACAATTCAAAGGGGTGGAACCGGGAAAATGTATATTCCTATTTTGGATTTGATACATATTTTTCAAAAACAGATTTCAAAAAACCAAAGAAAATCCGTGACTATATCAGTGACGAGTCAGCATTTCAGAAAATTATTGAAATCTATGAAAACAAGGCAAAGGATGATAGAATATTTACCTTCGAAGTAACCATGCAAAATCATGGTGGCTATGATAAAGAGTTTCCGGGGTTTGAACCAACCATTACCCTATCACAATATGCCGATAAGAAGAAATCCGATAATGTGCGGGCGGCGGAACAGTATCTGACATTAATTAAGGAATCGGATAAAGCTTTTCAAGAACTCACCGATTACTTTAAAAAAGAATCGGAACCTACCATAATCGTAATGTTTGGAGACCATCAGCCCGCTGATAATGTGGCAAAACCTATTCTGAAACTGAATCATATCAATCAGGATGCTTCTGTGGAAGAATACCAGAACGGTTATATCGTACCTATGGTTATGTGGGCAAATTATAAGCTGGAGAATCAGGATATCCCTATGATAAGTCCAAACTATCTCAGTGGATTACTCCTTTCCAATGCCGGGCTGCCTTTAACTGATTATCAATCTTATTTAGAAGATCTTCGAAAGACAATACCTGTTATAACTGCAAATGTATATATTGATAAAGATGGAAACTATCACCAGTATTCCGAAGATTCTTTTAAAGAACAGCTAAACCAGTACTCTATTTTACAATATAATCATCTAAGTGATTATAAAAACCGTGTGAATGACTTTTTTGGCGGTTAAGTATTGACAAATAAAAATGTGCATATTATAGTTGACCCGAAGACTACATCTGATGCGAAATCAGCAAATAAGCATAAGAGGAGAAGCATTATGAAGAAAGAAACTTTTGTAACAAAAGAACAGCTGGAAGAAATAGTAAATAAATATCCTACACCATTTCATCTCTATGATGAAAAAGGAATACGGGAAAATGTAAAAGCTTTGAAAGAAGCCTTTTCCTGGAATAAGGGTTATAAAGAATATTTTGCCATAAAAGCAACACCAAATCCATTTCTGATCAATATCTTACAGGAGTATGGCTGCGGCTGTGACTGTTCTTCCAAGACAGAGCTTATGTTGGCGAAAGCAATCGGCGCAACCGGCGATGATATTATGTTTTCTTCCAACGACACGCCAATGGAAGAATTTCAATATGCACATGAACTGAATGCTATTATTAATCTGGACGATATTACACATATCGAATTTCTGGAAAAAGCGATTGGAACGCTGCCTAAGAAAATCAGCTGCCGCTATAATCCGGGCGGTTTATTCAAAATCAGCAATGATATTATGGATAATCCCGGAGATGCCAAATACGGCATGACAGCAGAACAGATCAAAGAGGCTTTTAAAATATTAAAGAGCAAAGGGGTGGAGGAGTTTGGAATCCATGCATTCCTTGCAAGTAATACGGTAACAAACGATTATTATCCAATGCTTGCTAAAGTATTATTCGAAACAGCCGTAGAGATTCAAAAAGAAACCGGTGCCCATGTAACATTTATCAATCTATCCGGAGGAATCGGAATACCTTACCGCCCGGATCAGGAATCAAATGATATCCGTGCTATTGGAGAAGGTGTTCGAAAAGTATATGAAGAAGTGCTTATTCCTGCCAATATGGGTGATATTGCCATTTATACGGAGCTTGGAAGGTTTATGATGGGACCTTACGGATGTCTGGTTACCAGGGCGATTCATGAAAAACATACCCATAAAGAATATATCGGGGTAGATGCATGCGCTGTCAATCTGATGCGCCCGGCAATGTACGGCGCTTATCATCATATTACCGTCATGGGCAAAGAAAACAAGATTTGTGACCACAAGTATGACATAACAGGATCTCTGTGTGAAAATAATGATAAGTTCGCAATTGACAGAATGCTGCCTGAAATTGAAAAAGGTGACCTTCTGGTAATTCACGATACCGGAGCACATGGTTTTTCCATGGGATATAACTATAATGGTAAACTGAAATCTGCTGAAATACTCTTAAAAGAAGATGGAAGCACCGCTTTAATCCGCCGCGCGGAAACTCCACAAGATTACTTTGCTACATTTGATTGTTTTGATCTATATAACAAGTTAGTAGAAGAGTAGTATTTGGCCACAGCTGCCTGATCTCATTGCATTCTGCCTCATAAAGGATTGGTGTGTTTTTAATACATCCGATCCCTTATGGGGCAGTTTCCATTCAGAAAAGTTCTTATTGTCGATAAATTAGGAAAAATAAAAAAAATTCAAAAAATGCTTGCATAATTTGGTATCTTATGTTAGAATTATTTTCGTTGAGAGGAACACATCAACTTAAGCCGGCGTGTCGGAATGGCAGACGAGGCAGACTCAAAATCTGTTGTGGGCAACCACGTATGGGTTCAAGTCCCATTGCCGGCAGTAATATCAGTACTTTTGAAAAGCACCTGTATATGGTGTCTTTTTTTTGCTTGAAATCATGATCTTATACATAGTATATTAGAGCAGATAATTATAGCTTAAATTTGGGTTTTGCTGAGGAAGGGGACGCTTTGTAGATGTAGGTAGTGTACGGAAAGAGAAGGGGGCGGACCAGGACATTGGTTTGGAAGGCTTACCGCAGAACTGGCATTTTCTAACCTTCCCGGAGCACTTTTTGGCGGCACGCGGGCATTCGCTCCGAAATCCTGATGCATTTCGCAGCTCACTGCCCGCTTAGTATCCGATGGGAGCCAGTCGAATACTATCCGCCAAAAAGCACTTCGGGAAGGTAAGTAAATGCTCAGCTCTGCTATACGCCTTCMAAAACCAATGTCCTGGTCCGCCCCCTTCTCT